>JBCBHR010000374.1:0-2456 GCA_038525365.1 Pseudomonadota bacterium
ATCGCAGTCGAAGATGATGAGTGAAACATCCATCATGGTCATGAGTGCGCGAAGATGTCGTCTTCGTCCCAACCCGCAAGATCGAGCTCGGCGCGTGTCGGCAGAAAGCGGAAGCACTCCTGCGCCACCTTCGTGCGGCCTTCTCGCTCCAAGCGACCAGTAAGCACATCCATCAGCGCATGCAGGTGTAAAACGTCAGATGCTGCGTATTCCATCTGTGCGTCGGTCAGCGTTTCGGCCGCCCAATCGGAGGACTGCTGTTGCTTGGAGATGTCCACGTTCAAAAGCTCACGGCAGATATCTTTCAGGCCGTGACGGTCGGTATAGGTGCGTGTCAGCCGCGAGGCAATTTTCGTGCAAAAAATCGGCTGCGTGTTGATGCCAAGCGCATTCTTCAAAACTGCAACGTCAAAGCGTGCAAAGTGGAAAATCTTCGTCTTGGAGCTGTCGCGCATCAGTGCCGACAGGTTCGGCGCTCTCTTTTGTCCCTTCGCGATTTGCACGAGATCAGCCGTCCCGTCGCCAGACGAAAGCTGCACCACACACAGCCGGTCGCGATGGGGGTTCAGGCCAAGCGTTTCGGAATCGACTGCGATCCGATCGGTATATCGTGCCGCCGCGTCTTCGCTGAGGTCACCTTGGTGCAGTCTTATGTCTGCGCGTGCCATCGCTTTGCGTCCCCGTTGTCGATGTTCTTTTCGTCTGTGTACCAGCCGGTGTCGTGATGACAAGCGCTGCCCAATCCGAATTTCATTGACCGTCCAAATCCGGAACCATACGAAAGAGCAAAGGCACAGATCCCGAAAACGATGGAAATCATAACCGAGTTTCTGACCGGCTTGGTCACGCAATTCCAGAAACCAACGCTGGCGTTTCTTGTCGGCGGGATGCTGCTTGCCGCGCTGGGATCAAAGCTCGAAATCCCCGACGCGATATACAAGTTTGCCGTTTTCATGCTGCTCATGCGCATCGGCATCAATGGCGGCATGGAGATACGCCAGGCCGAACTCTCCGAGATGATCCTGCCCGCGATCATCTCAATCGTGGTCGGCTGCGCCATCGTATTGATAGGCCGCTACACGCTTGCGATCCTGCCCGGTGTGAAAACCGAAGACGGCATCGCAACGGCAGGCCTCTTCGGCGCTGTCAGCGCATCGACACTGGCCGCCGCAATGGTGATCCTCGAAGAGGAGGCCATTGTCTACGAAGCGTGGGTTCCAGCCCTTTATCCATTCATGGATATCCCGGCTTTGGTGTTGGCGATTGTGCTCGCCAACATTCATCTCAACAAGCAGGGCGGTGAGGCGGGCAAGCCCATCCAAGTGGGCAAGATCATCACCGACAGCCTGCGTGGTTCGGCGCTGTCCGCACTTTTGCTCGGCATTGCGCTGGGTCTTTTTACGCGGCCCGACAGCGTCTTTGACGGGTTTTACGACCCGCTGTTTCGCGGGCTCTTGTCGATCCTGATGTTGATCATGGGCATGGAGGCGTGGTCGCGGCTGCACGAATTGCGCAAGGTCGGCCAGTGGTATGTCATCTACGGCATTGCCGCGCCGCTCACCCATGGTCTGATAGCGTTCGGCCTTGGAACCATCGCGCATTTCGTCACTGGTTTCAGTCCGGGCGGTATTGTTCTGCTCGCGGTGTTGGCCGGTTCCAGCTCCGATATTTCTGGCCCACCAACTTTGCGCTCCGCAATTCCCTCGGCAAACCCGTCGGCCTATGTCGGCACATCCACTGCAGTGGGCACACCGGTCGCCATCGCCATCGGCATCCCGCTTTATGTCACGCTGGCGCAGATGATCTTTGGCGTGGGCTAGGACTAGAATTTGTGCGGTCGCAGGATTTCCACCTGCTCCAGATAAACAATGCCCGAATAGTTCGTGAAAAACCGATCCGCAACGGCATCCGCAATGCGCTCGCCCATCGCTTTTTCGGCCGTGATCACATCGATCTTCACGTTGGAAAAAGCATCTATCACCTGCGCGCGTGATGAAGTGGAACGCACCCCGCGTGCGCCCTTCCCGCCGGTTGGTGTGATCGTATAGCCGCTGGCGCCCATCTCCTCGATGACTGCGATGACATCATCAGCAATCACCTTTTCGGTGACGATCACGGTCTTGGTGGCAGGTTGCGTCATGGCGTCCTCGTTGGCACAAGCCGAACATGGATTTGAAATCAGCGGCGCGCAAGGCGTTCGGTTGACACGTGCGGCGCGCTTCTGCAGCCTAACGCGAAAGTCAAGGGCGCGACGGCGCAAACGGGAGATTACAATTGGCGGATACGGCAAACCAGGAAAAACAGGTCATCCTCGACATCAAGGATGACACCTTCGCTTGGATACTTTCATACAACCGCACCTCTCCTGTCTTGTGCGTGGTGATAACCTGCGGCGTCCTCTGCGAGAAGGCGATCTGCACGAGACTGGCGCTCTCCTCCCACACCGTGGACACCCT
>JBCBHR010000375.1:0-2423 GCA_038525365.1 Pseudomonadota bacterium
GTCATGCTTCCGGACATCACAAACACGCTTTTTCCGCCAATCGTGCGCGGCATTGAAAGCGTGTTGGAGCCGCGCGGTTACGCATCAATGATCGTAAACACCGACAGTTCGGCAGATCGGGAGCGGCAACTGATTGATGTCCTTCGCGAGCGCGGTGTGGATGGTATCATCCACGCTGCGGTGCTGTCGTCCGACCCGACAATCGCGGATGTCGCCGAAAGCGGCTTGCCCGTGGTGACGTTGAACCGTCGCATTGACGGATCAAATGTCCCCTATGTGATCAACGATGAGAGCTTCGGCATTCGCGCCGTCTTTGCGCTTTTGCACAGCCACGGCCATCGGCGCATTGCGCATTTGGCAGGACCCGCTGACCTCTCAACCGGACAACTCAGACGCGTCGCATTCAAGAAGGCCGCACGCGAATTTGGCCTGCAGGCCGATGATCTGCTCATAGAGACCAGCCTCCGCTTCGATGAGGATGAGGGGCGACGCGCTGCCGCTGCGATCCACGCCAAGGCGCCGGAGACAACTGCCGTTGTGTGCGCCAATGACCGTCTGGCTCTGGGCGCCATGCAGCATTTCAAGTCCATCGGCATGGATTGTCCGGGCGATGTTTCGATCACCGGATTTAATGACATGCCTTTCCTGAACATGATTTCTCCGGGCCTCACGACAGTGCGCGTTCAGCAATTCCGCGCAGGCGCGAAAGCTGCAAGCCTCCTGCTGGATTTGATCGACGGTAAGACCGACCGCGTGGCACAGGAGACCATTTTGCCGGTGCACATCGTTGAACGCGAGAGCGTCGCGCGTCCAAGGAGCGCGGTTGACCGGCGTCTTGCCGGATAACTTCCGTTCTCGATGGTGATCACCTCCGTTTTCGGCCTATACGTTGAGCAGGTCTATGTGCGGCCGAGGGAGGGATAATCGATGCAATACAGAACACTTGGAAGAACCGGCCTGAAGGTCTCCGCCATCACCATGGGGACCTTCACCTTCGGTGGGCGAGGGCCCTTTGGCATGACCGCGAGCCAGGGCGTGCCGGAAGCCCGCGCGCTGGTTGATCTGTGCATCGACCATGGCGTGAACCTATTCGACACGGCCAACATGTACTCCACCGGCTTGTCCGAGGAGATCGTCGGTGAGGTGCTGGCGGATCGCGCCGACGACATCATGGTGACCTCAAAGGCGCGCATGCCCATCGGCGATGGGCCGAACGACGAAGGTCTGTCGCGCTGGCATCTCATACGCGAGTGCGAGCGCTCGCTAAAGCGGCTGCGGCGCGACCACATCGACATCTATTACATGCATGAATGGGATGGTTTGACGCCGGTCGAAGAGAAAATGGGCGCGCTCGAAACGCTCGTCCAGCAGGGCAAGGTTCGCTACACCGGCTGTTCCAACTATTCCGGGTGGCATGTGATGAAGTCGCTCGCTGCTGCACCAAGCCATGCATCGCGCTTCGTCACGCAACAAATCCACTACACACTGGAAGCGCGCGAGGCGGAATATGAATTGCTGCCGCTCTCGGTTGATCAGGGTTTGGGCGTTTTGGTTTGGTCGCCGCTGGCGGCCGGCCTTCTCACCGGCAAGCACCGGCGGGGCCAGGACGCGCCGGAGGGATCCCGGCAGGCTCAGGGCTGGAACGAACCGCCGATCCGCGACATGAACCGGTTATGGCGCATTGTGGACACGCTGACGGAGATCGCATCCGAACATGATGTCGAACCGGCGCAGATCGCGCTGGTATGGCTTTTTGCACGACCAGCCATTGCTTCGCTGGTGGTCGGTGGCCGAAAGCCCGAGCAGTTCACCGCGAATTTCCGAGCCGTCGACATCGCACTCACCGCCGACCAGATGAAGCGCCTCAACGACGCCAGCCGCTTACCGTTGATCTACCCCTATTGGCACCAACATAACTTCGCCCGCCCCCGCTTCTCAGACGCCGACCAAGCACTGCACGCAGATTATCCGGACCGGCACTATGGCGGTGAGGATGGGTTGGTTTGACGCTGGGTTACGTGTGATTTTCGAATATCTGGCCATTCCGGGCGCCATGTGGCAGCTCTTGTCGTAGGTCATGAGAGCCCGGGTTGAATCGCATCCAAAGCCGGGTTTGCGGATAAACTGACCAAGCCCCACCTTCACGCCGAGGTCTATTTTTGGCGGCAAGCGGACATTCGCTGCAAGTGCGAACTCTCGATACAAGGGTCTGCATTGCGGACCTTCAGATCGGCAGCCGCAGGCGCGGCGTACCTACCGCCAACTGTGCAAGATGACGTTCAATCAAAGCTCCGATCAAGCGGCGAAAACTTGGACCTGGTCATCAGCTTGGAACCATAAACTCACCACGCCAATTGATTGAATGCCAAGTGAAATCTCTGTCGAGGATAGAAACGACCATGAGAACTCAGTGATTATGAGCC
>JBCBHR010000376.1:0-2422 GCA_038525365.1 Pseudomonadota bacterium
CCAAAATTTGCATCGGATCAATGCCGCAGGACCGCAGAACGAAGAACAAGACCACCATCAAGATGATGCCAATTTTGGCAGGAGGCGGCGTGCCGGGCGGTTCCGCGTTCGACCAGATCATCCCGCAAACCCAAACGCAAAACAGCCGCGCACCGCAGCCGGGCGTTACGCGCAATGACGAGCAGACCGTCTTCATCTCCCGTGTGCTCGCGGAAACCGAAGATGTCTGGAACGGCATTTTCGAAGCTGAAGGCCGCAACTATCCTGAGCCGACGCTGGTGCTGTTTGAGCGGCAGGTGCAGTCCGCCTGTGGCCGCGCGAGTTCGTCTTCCGGCCCGTTTTATTGTCCCGCCGATAGCAAGATTTACATCGATCTCGGCTTCTTTGATCAGTTGGCGCGGCGTTTCAATGCGTCTGGCGACTTTGCGCAGGCCTATGTGGTTGCCCATGAGGTGGGCCATCACATCCAAAATATCATTGGTGTGCTGCCGCGCTTCAACCAAATGCGCCGCCGCATGAGCCAAGCGGAGCAGAACGCTATGTCCATTCGCGTGGAGCTGCAGGCGGATTGTTTTGCGGGCATTTGGGGGCATTTCACCGAGCAGCGCGGTCTGCTTGAGCGCGGTGATCTGGAAGAAGCGTTGAACGCCGCCCAGCAGATCGGCGACGATGCCATCCAGATGCGCACACAAGGTTTCATTGTGCCCGAAAGCTTCAACCACGGCACATCCGAACAGCGCCGCACATGGTTCATGCGCGGATTTGAAACCGGCCGTTTTGCGGCGTGTGACACGTTTAACAGCCCGGTGTGAGCGAAAAGGCAGCAAAGCCCAAGGAAGCCGACCTCTACCCGGCCATCAAAGCGCTTCTTGGGGGGCAGGGCTATGAAGTAAAAGCCGAGATCGCTTCCGCTGACGTGGTTGCCTGTCGTGGCGACGAACCGCCTGTCATCGTCGAGATGAAAACCGGTTTTTCGTTAGCGCTATTTCATCAAGCGGTTGAGCGGCTGGCGGTGGCGCAGCATGTCTACATTGCTGTCCCACGCGGCACGGGCGCGGGTTTCTGGAAGTCGCTGAAAGCCAACACCAAGCTATGCCGACGTCTTGGCATCGGGCTGATTACGGTGCGGCTGAAGGATGACTTGGCCGAGGTGCATTGCGACCCGTTGCCCTACGCACCGCGCAAAAACAAGCGCAAGGCCACTGCGCTTTTACGCGAGTTTCAAAAGCGTGAGGGCGATCCAAATGTCGGCGGTATCACCCGCACAACCATCGTTACCGCCTACCGCCAGGACGCCACGAAGATCGCTGATTATCTGCGTGATAATGGGCCAACGAAAGCCTCCGAAATTGCAAAGGCCACTGGCATAGACCGCGCGCGCACCATCATGGCCTCAAACCATTATGGCTGGTTTGAGCGGGTGGAGCGCGGTGTCTATGGACTGGTGGAGCGCGACGATTGAGATGGGCATTCCCGCTGCCGCGCTCCCGCTTCGTCAGATCATGTCTGTTGCAAGTGTGGATGCAATGTCGGGCAGCTTTTCCACGATCCCGTATTCCAGCATGAGCTGTGCTGCGCGTGCGTAGGCGTCGGTATCAATCTGCCCAATCGTGTCGGGTGTCAGGCCGAGTTCCACATAGTCTTTGACCAAGGCGAGCGATGCGGCCTGGTAGGCCACATCGGTGTATTTGCTGCCCGGTACGGCGTATTTGGTGGCGACCAGTTCTGCTGTTCCCGGAACATCAGCAAGCGCCAGGCGCCAGCCGTCAAAGGTGGCTTTCAGGAAGGCGCTCACAAGGTCCGGGCTACTTTCAATCATTGCTTCCGATGCGACCATCGTTTGCGCCGTTGAGCGAAAACCCGCGTCACTCAGGCGGAAGACGCTTGGGGTCAGATCATAGGACCCTGCTACGCCCACCGGTTCATCCACCGTATAGCACTGCACCGCGTAAAGTTCGCCGGAAAGCGCCTTGTCGAACTTGCCCTCATAAGGGATTTCCACGATTTCGATGTCATCATCGGCGATGCCATTCACGCCTTTGACGAGGGCCATGACTTTCACGCCATCCACATGGACGCCGATGGATTTGCCTTTCAGATCATCCAGTGACGTTAGGTTGGTGTCCGGTCCGGCCATCAAGCCATAGGGCGAGGCTTGGAACATCGTTGCCAGCGTTTTGACGGGTTTGCCCTCGGCCTGCGCTGCGATAATGAGGTTCTGCTCAGCACACGAGAAGACATTGTCGGCACCGGCCGCCATATCCACCACGTTAATGCCGTTCTCCCATTCCTTGAATTTCACATCAATGCCGGCGGCCTCGAACAGCCTGGCTTCTTTGGCGGCGAATAGGCCAGCGAACTGGACATTGAACTTCCAGTCGAACTGCATCGTGATCGGCGTCATGGCACGCGCGCGGCTTGG
>JBCBHR010000377.1:0-2419 GCA_038525365.1 Pseudomonadota bacterium
GCGTGGGGCGTTCGGAGGATGTTTTTGGTCCGTTTCTGGATCAGCAGGGCCAAGACATGATGGATGGCGGCGGGACGCTTGTCTTGGCCGCACGTGATCATGAGATCGGACCCGGCCATGCGACGATCTACACCGCGCCAAGTGGCGAGACGTCCATCAGCTATCACTATTACGACGCGCGCCGCGATGGATTGCCGTGGATTGGCGAAGCAGAAATCGAGTGGCGCGATGGCTGCCGGTGGTGCCATGAGCAAGTCTGGCGAAGTTCGCGTTGGCATCGGTCGTTGAACATTTTACGCGTGGCGCAACACCTTCTTCCCACCTGACGTTCGTAAGAAGGGTGAGCGGCGTTACGGCGCCACCTAACTGCTGTCAGGTGTTCATTTGCGTTTCAAATGGCAAATCTTGGTGCGCGTGCCGTCGCCATTGTTCCGCCAGCGGCAGCCGGGATTTTTTGGATTGTCTTGGTAGATATAGAACACGCCGTTGCGCTCTTCGGTGAACGTTTGTGGTGCAATCTCATGGCCACCGATCCGAACACCTTTTCCGATGCGGACTTCCGCATGCGCGGTCCACGTCACCGCCAGTAAGGCTGAGGCCGCAATGAAGGATCGGATCATATGTGGCCCCTTTGTGTTTCGAATAGCGACGCCACATGCTGCAACGCGTCACCGATATGCGCAATGATATCCTCAGCGGTCGGACTGGTGCCAGCGCGCATTCCGGCCTCACCGTGCATCCAAACAGCAGCACATGCTGCATCAAATGCGCAGATCCCGCGTGCGACAAATCCCGCAATCAAACCCGCCAGCACGTCTCCCGACCCCGCGGTTGCCAGTGCAGGCGAAGCATGAACATTGATGGCCGCAACGGGCTCCTCGAGATCTTCGCGACGGGGTGCGGCGATGACCGTGTCCGGACCTTTGAATACAACGACCGCATTGGCCCGTTCAGCAGCACGTCGCGCCTGCTCCAGTTTGCCGATGGCGCGATCATCGGCCAAATCGGGAAACAACCGCGCAAATTCCCCTGCGTGTGGCGTGAGAATGAGCCTTGGTCGTGTGCTCAGGCGGCCTATGTCGAACAAGTCGTTTTGATGGTCCTTGAATGCCGTGATGCCGTCAGCATCCAAAACCAACGCCTTGCGATGCGTGCCCTCGGCGGGTTCAAGAACACTGCGCGCATGGGTCCGTAGCTTATCCGTTTCGCGATAGCCCGGCCCCAGCACGACGGCTCGGCAATGTGGCAGGCCCCGCAAAACGGCCTTAGCGCTCTCGTCGGTCACAACGCGGGTCATGATTGATGTGACGTGACTGGCATGTATGTCGATCGCGTTTGCTGATCCCAAAAGCGTTACCGCGCCGACGCCCGCGCGTTGAGCGGCCAATGCGGACAGGCGCGATGCACCTGCCGAATGCCGCGATCCCGAGAATACGGCAACATGGCCACGTTGGTATTTGTGCGTGTCGATTTCGGCGTCATCGGGCGAAAACCAGGGCGCCCACACATCTGGCCCGTTTTCAAAGACGTCGTGATAATCGGCGGCATCTGGTTCCTGACGCACACCAATGTCTGCGACGTGGAGTGTGCCACAGGTCTCGCGGCCCGGATGAAGCAAATGCCCGGGCTTCTTGGCAAAGAATGTCACGGTCGCTGCGCATTGTACCGCAAATCGCGCAGCGCCGGTGTCACCATCTATCCCGCTTGGCAAATCGACAGCCACCATGCGGGCCTGGTGCCTTGACGCAGTCACCAGAGCATCCTGCACCACTTCCGGCAGCATGCCCCGTGCACCAGCGCCGAAAATCGCATCGATGACGCAGTCGTTTTCATCCGGCGCAAAAGCATCGAGGGGCAGCACGTCACCGCGCCACCGCTGCGCTGCCTGCGCCGCGTCGGTCTCTGGTTTGGGTGGCGCCAGTGCATGCAGTCGAACATCGACACCACGTTCGACAAGCAATCGTGCAACGACATAGCCATCGCCGCCATTGTTGCCGGGACCACAAAGCACGTGTACGCGCGGTGCATCGCCAAAGTCCCGCAGCACCACGTCCATGATGGCCGCGCCCGCTCGCTCCATAAGCTCGGAGCCAGTGAACAACCCGGAGCGAATTGTGTAGCGGTCGGCCTCTGCCATCTGTTGGCAAGTCAACACCCGGCAATTCAGCGGATCAAACACTCTCACCGGTGGCCGCCTGAAATTCGTGCAACCAAATCGCCCAAAAAGGCAGCATTTTGCTTATCATTTAGGCGAAACCAGTGCATCTTCCCTTTTACCGTTATGGCCGTGCAGGCTAAATCCGGCGCCAACGAGTGAGAAGCCATACCTCCACTCGCGGCAAAAAGATAATTCCGGTTTTGGCACGACACGTGCATGGCGGGGGTCAGCATAGATCGGAGGCACATGCATGAAAAAGAT
>JBCBHR010000378.1:0-2397 GCA_038525365.1 Pseudomonadota bacterium
TCTCCGGTCTTTGAACCCATACACCGACGCGATCCTCACGACGTTCGCCGCGCACATTGAACTCGGCGAGCGTGGCGATGATCCATTCTTCAAGCGCGGCGATGAAAGCCCGCACATCTTGGCGGCGTCTCTTCAGATCAAGCATGATATAAGCGACCCGCTGACCGGGCCCGTGATAGGTATATTCGCCACCACGGCCCGTCTTGAATACGGGGAACCGATCCGGAGACACCAGATCGGCCGCGTTGGCTGATGTGCCCGCCGTGTAAAGCGGCGGATGTTCGATCAGCCAAATCAGCTCTGGCGCTTCGCCCGCTGCAATCGCAGCAACACGCGCCTCCATGAAGGCGACGGCGTCATCGTGGCCAATAAGTCCCTCTGCGACCCGCCATTCCACCGGAGCGGTTTTTCCGTCGGTCGCCCAGAACTGATGCGCGCTTGCGATTGCGTCGCGATCTGTCGGTACGGTTGTCGCAGGTGCGGTCATGAATGTGATGTGGCGGAGATTGCGCGGCCATGCAAGTGGCGGGTATTTGGCGAAACACGCTTATGTGTTTTGCCGTTGATCAAGGCGACCGACAAAGACGACGGCCAACATGCCGAGGGAAATGGATGTGACTGACGAACCCATGCGTGCTGCCGATGTGCTCGCGCGCCGCCTTTATCTCGCCGGATGTCGATACGCGTTCGGCATGCCAGGCGGTGAGGTGCTGACGCTCGTCGATGCGTTGGAGCAAGCCGGAATACGCTTCGTGCTCGCCCGCCATGAGAACGCGGCAGGCTTTATGGCAGAGGGGACATATCACAGGACGGGTGCTCCCGGCATTTTGGTTGCGACGGTCGGGCCGGGTGCTTTGAATGGCATCAATGTCGTCGAAAATGCGCGACAAGATCGGGTGCCGATGATCGTGCTGACCGGTGCCATCGATCCCGATGTTGCTCAGGTCTACACCCATCAGGTGCTGGACCAACCGCAAGTGTTTCGACCGATCACGAAGGCGAGCTACACGCTGACCGCCGGTGCAGCGCATGTCATTGCCGACAAGGCTATTGGGCGCGCGACGCAAGGCAGGCCCGGCCCCGTGCATATCGATGTGCCCATCTCGGTGGCAGATGCGGCCGCCGCAGGTAAAGGCGTACTGCGGCCACCGGCGATGCCGCTGCAACCCGTCCAGACGCCAGAACTGCATGCTGCAAAGGCCGCTGTCGCCAGTGCAAAGCGTCCACTGATTGTGGCCGGTGTCGATGCCATGCAGGAGGGCGCGCCTGCTGCCGAAGCGCTCAAGCGCGCCGTGGAAACGCTGGGCGCACCGGTCATCACAACCTACAAGGCAAAGGGCCTGCTGCCGGAACATCATCCACTCGCGCTTGGCGGCGCGGGTCTGTCGCCAAAGGCTGACCGCATACTCCTTCCACTGGTCGCAAAGGCCGATGTGGTGATTGGTTTTGGCTATGACCCAATCGAGATGCGCACCGGCTGGCAAAACCCGTGGGATCCGTCAACGCAGACCGTCATCGACATCACGGCGGAGCCGAACGAACATTATATGCACCAAGCGACGCACAACATCATAGGAAGTTGCGCAGCGTCGCTCGACACGCTTTTGCCCGACGCACCGTTGAAAACGTGGGAAGGCAGCGAACCATCTGCGGTGCGTGAAGCGGTGCATGATGCGTTCTTTGCCACCGGTGACTGGGGCCCGGGCGTTATCATTCAGACCTGCCATGACATATTGCCCGATGATGTGCTGATCACCGCAGACAGCGGTGCGCATCGCATTCTCCTGTCGCAGATGTGGCCATGCGCATTTCCCCGTCAGTTGACCCAGTCGTCTGGGCTTTGCACCATGGGATGCGCAGTGCCGCTCGCACTTGGCGCGCACTTGGTTGAGCCAAGCCGTACGGTTGTCTCTTTTTCCGGTGATGCCGGATTTCTGATGGTGGCAGGCGAACTATCCACCGCCGCTGAATTAGGGTTGAAGACCATTTTTGTCGTCTTCGTCGATGCCAGCCTTGCGCTCATCGAGATGAAGCAACGCCAACGGCAAATGGCCAACGCCGCCGTTGATTTTGGCCATGTGGACCTTGCCGCAGTCGCGCGAGGCTTTGGCGGTCAGGGTTATAGTGTGCGCTCAGCAACCGAATTGAAGACCGCACTGCACGAAGCGATGGCGGCGTCCACATTCACGCTCATTGCCGCCGAAATTGACCGGAAGTCCTATGACGGCACATTCTGATCAGACTGGTGCGCTAGACGGCCTGCTTGTCCTGGATCTGTCGCGCATTTTGGCGGGGCCGACTGCGACCCAGCTCTTGGGTGACCTTGGCGCGACGGTGCTCAAGATCGAGAACCCGAAAACCGGCGGCGATGATACCCGCAGTTGGGGCCCACCCTAT
>JBCBHR010000379.1:0-2397 GCA_038525365.1 Pseudomonadota bacterium
GTTCTCCGTGCTTGTCGGTTACATCTCGCTGCGGCGTTCAGGCACGGAGAACAGACCGGCCACAATAACCGAGACGATGATCGCGGGCACCACATTCATGGTGAGCAGTTTCATCATCCAGACACCGGCGTATGACCCGACACCGAGGAAGGCTGCGTGGCCGAAGGAGAGATATCCTGTCAGGCCGAAGAGAATGTTGAAGCCGATGGCGAAGATGCCAAAGATCACGAAGCGCTGCATCAGGTCCGGGTAACCGGCGTTGAACTGCGCCAACTCGCTGCTTTCGGGAAACGGGTTCAAAATGAACGGCGCCAGCATTGTGAGAATGATGACGAGGGCGAAAATGCTTCCGTCTTTCTTGTTCAAACCAATCATGGTCCTATTCCTCCATGACGCCTTTGCGACCCATCAGACCACGCGGACGCGTGAGCAGGATGATGATCGCAACGAGATAAATGATGATCTGGTTGATGCCCGGCATGATCGAAACGACCTCGGCCATGGAGGCGAAGCTCTCCAGAATACCAAGGACGAAGCCCGCAAGCACCGCACCGGCCAGTGACCCCATGCCGCCAACGACAACCACGACGAATGACAGAACCAGGAAGTCCATGCCCATGTGGTAATTGGGCGAGTTGATCGGGGTATACATGACACCTGCCAAGCCCGCGACGATGGCCGCGATGGCAAACATGGTCGTGAAGCGCTTGTCGATGTTGATCCCGAGAAGGCCCACCGTCTCGCGGTCGGCCATGCCCGCGCGAACGACCATGCCGAAGGTTGTAAATTGCAGGAACGCGAAGACCGCGCCGACGATCAGGGCGGCAAAGAAGAAATAGATCAGTCGCCAGTATGGGTAGATGATGTTGTTTGGCTCAAAGCCTAGCATCGCGCCAAAATCAAACGAGCCCGCAAAGGCAGCCGGTGCCGGTGTAGGGATCGGGTTGGCGCCGTAGAAGAACTTGATGATCTCCTGCAGCACGATCGCCAGACCGAATGTCACAAGGATCTGGTCGGCGTGGGGCCGCTTGTAAAAGTGCTTGATGAGGCCGCGTTCCATCGCCAAGCCGACCAAAGCCATGATCGGGATCGCCGCAACAATCGACAATGGCACCGACCAGTCAATGATCATTCCGCCGATTTCGGGCCCGAACCAGGTTTCCACATAGGGCACTTCGACTTTCAATGGATTGCCAAGGAAGTCTTTTCGCTCCGGGTCTTCGACCAGATACGACCACGAAAACACGCGCGACAGCGTCACCGCGCAGAACGCGCCGATCATAAACAATGCGCCGTGGGCGAAATTGACGACACCGAGCGTGCCGAAGATGAGCGTCAGTCCAAGGGCGATCAGCGCATAGGCGCTTCCCTTGTCCAGCCCATTCAAAACTTGCAGGAGTATGGCTTCCATTGCTGGTCCCAAACACTATTGCCGCGCGACGAAGGCCCGTCGCGCCGTGATTCAATTGTCAGAAATGATGCGATCCGCGCCCGATGAGGCGCGGATCATATGCGTCAAGCGTCGCTTATGCGCCCGCGTTGCAGCTGCCGAGTTCGCCACCGGCAAACTGTGGATGGTCAGGTGCGTATGTGACCTGCTCAGCTGGTGTGACTTCCACGATCTCAAGAAGGTCGAAGTCAGACGTCGGGTTTTCTTTACCGCGCACAACGAGAACGTCCTTGAAGCACTGGTGGTCGGCACCGCGATAGAGCGTTGCGCCATTGCCCAGACCGTCGAACTCGAAGTCTTCGAGTGCTTCGACGATGCCGCACGGGTTGAATGTGCCCGCACGCTCTGCCGCATCGGCATAAAGCAGCGTCTGCGTGTAGCATGTGTGGGCTGCCTGTGATGGCGGGAAACCGTACTTTTCACCGAAGGATTTGACGAATGCCTTGGAGCCTTCGTCCTGCAGCGACCAGTGCCAGTTGGTTGAACCGAAGATGCCCTTAACGTTGGCACCGGCACCCTTGGCCATCAGACGCGAGTAAAGCGGAACGATGATCTCGAACTGCTTGCCGTTTGCCTGGCGGTCACGCAGACCAAACTGGACAGCGTTGGTCAGCGAGTTGACCATGTTGCCGCCATAGTGGTTGAGGACGAGAACGTCCGCATCCGACTGAAGCACCGGCGTGATGTAAGCCGAGAAGTCGGTGGCTGCGAGTGGTGTCTTGACCGCCTCGACAGTTTCCCAACCCATGCCTTCGGTTGACGAGCGCACGGCCTCTTCTGTGGTGTAACCCCAGTTGTAGTCGGCGGTCAGGTGATAGGCCTTGCGGTCTGCACCATAGGCATTTTTCAACACCGGCGCGAGCGCCGCACCCGACATGTAGGAGTTGAAGAAGTGGCGGAAGCCATTGGCCTTCTTGTCCTTGCCGGTCGTGTCGTTTGAGTGTGTC
>JBCBHR010000380.1:0-2392 GCA_038525365.1 Pseudomonadota bacterium
AATATCGTGGTGGGCAGCCTCCGAGAGCACTTCGCCGAAATAAACGGGGATGTCTGCCAGTCGGGCGGCGCGCAAATGGTTCCAGTTGTTGTCGGCGATGAGGGCGGAAATATCGTTTTCCTTCAGCTTTTCCGCCAGCGCCACGGTTTCTTCAACAGACAAACCGGCATTAACCTGCACGCTACCTTGCCTGATCGGCTCGCGAACGACCGGTTGCGAGATCAGTTTGCCGCATATGATTACGCCAATCGGTCGGCCGATGTTCTCCGTCGTCAAGCCAAGGAGGAACGAGCGATCCCGGCGTGCAAAACGCATGCTGAGTGCGGGCTCTTTTGATCCGCGTGGAAAGTATGCCGCTGCATCGGCCAGTGGCGGCGCCGCGACGATTTCCCCGTCAAGACGTTCGAACGCAAGCACAGGCTCATCAGCTTGGGCAAAGCCGATTGGCAGGCCCAACAGGAAACCGATGACCAGCGCCGCTCTCATCGATCAGCTCAACGCGACGTTGGCAGCGCTTTCCGGCAGTTCCTCACCAAAGCAGCGCTGGTAAAACTCAGCGACCAATGTGCGCTCCAGATCATCGCATTTGTTAAGGAATGTCAGGCGGAACGCCATCCCGATGTCGCCGAAGATGTCTGCGTTTTCGGCCCATGTGATCACCGTGCGTGGTGACATGACGGTCGACAGATCGCCATTGATGAAGGCGCTGCGGGTCATATCGGCCAGGCGCACCATGGCGTTGATCTTCTCGCGACCTTCGGCTGTCTGGAAGCTCTTAGCTTTGGCAAGCACGATCTCGACTTCATTGTCATGTGGCAGATAGTTGAGCGTCGTAACGATCGACCAGCGGTCCATCTGAGCCTGGTTGATCTGCTGGGTGCCGTGATAGAGGCCTGTCGTGTCGCCGAGGCCGACGGTGTTGGCGGTGGCAAACAGACGGAAAGCCGGGTGCGGGCGGATGACGCGCGATTGGTCAAGCAAGGTCAGGCGACCGGATGATTCCAGCACGCGCTGGATGACGAACATCACATCGGGACGGCCCGCATCATATTCATCGAAAACCAACGCCACGTTGTGCTGGTATGCCCAGGGCAGAATTCCGTCCTTGAACTCCGTCACCTGTTTGCCATCGACCAGCACGATCGCGTCCTTGCCGACAAGATCGATCCGGCTGACGTGGCTGTCGAGGTTGACGCGCACAGCTGGCCAGTTGAGGCGGGCGGCGACCTGCTCAATATGAGTTGACTTGCCAGTGCCATGATAGCCGGAAACCATGACGCGCCGATTGTGCGCAAAGCCCGCAAGGATCGCGAGCGTGGTGTTGCGGTCAAACAGGTAGTCTGGATCGGTTTCCGGCACATGTGCGTTTGCCGCAGAATAGGCGGGCACTTCCATATCCACGTCGATGCCAAAGGTTTCACGCACGTTGACCGTCGTGTCCGGCATGTCGGCGATATCGAGTTCAATCTTGTTCATTGAGGTCTTTCCTGTCGACGGCTCACTCGGCTTCAGCAGAGCCCGGCGGTCTTTAGCAATTGATAGGCTTGAATGACATCGCGAAAGCGCTCTTCGGAGGTGCGGTCGCCGCCATTGGCATCGGGGTGGTGTTTTTTGACCAATTCTTTGTAGGCGGTCTTGATGTTGTCCGAGGTCGCGCTGTCCTTCAGGCCGAGTGTCTTCATGGCCTTTGATTCAAGCGGCTTGAGGCGACGGATGGGTTTCGCGTTGCGCGCCGCATCCCACGCTTCCGGGTTGCGCATGCGCATCGCTTTTGCGGAACCGGACTTCATGTCGGAGAAGATGGGTGCGGTGTTGCTCGGTTGGCGTGCAGTACCCATTTTCCATGTTGGGCGCTCGCCAACTTGCGCTGACTTCTGGAACTTCGAAATCTCGTCGTCGGACAGGCCGGAGAAATAGTTGTAGTTCTTGTTGTACTCGCGCACATGGTCGACGCAAAACCAGAGATATTGGCCCTCGCGGTTGCGTCCGGCTGGCGCCTTGTGCGCGCCGGGTTTCTCGCATCCCGCCCATTGGCACTTGTTGGCCGCCTCTTCGGCAGCCTTCTTCTTTTTGCCGCCGGGATTGATGCGGATGGATTCAAAGTATTTCGATGATGATGACATATCGGCTTTGATTATGGGGCAAGGCCCCGTCCCAGCAAGTGCAGTTGGCGGTTCGTGACGGTTTTCGAACCGGTGAAATTCAGCTTATGGTGTCGGTGAAAAACGACGCACCGGTGTAGCCCTCTCACCGGCATGACACAAGGCGGACACGGCGATTTCATGGGCCCGATCGAAGAAAGCATCAACACGCGCCGCGCCGCGGAAATGCAGTGATCTAGCAAAGCCGGGGTGGCGCCCAGTGTGCCGCCCCCGGCCACGAACTCTTCATA
>JBCBHR010000381.1:0-2392 GCA_038525365.1 Pseudomonadota bacterium
CTATGATGATGACGGCGCGCCGCGATTTGCCTGTTTTTCGCTGTTGGACACTGACGCGCCGCCCTCCGGTCACAGTGTGCTCGACTACCGTTCGATCTACACGCAAGGCCTGCTCGATGAGCCGGACCTCGGTGCCTTGGCCCAAGGGGCGGCGCTGATCGCATGGCATCAATCGCATCGCCATTGCTCGCGCTGTGGTACGCAAAGTGTGATGACCGATGGTGGGTACAAGCGCATCTGCCCACAGTGCGACGCCCAGCATTTCCCGCGCACCGATCCGGTGGTGATCATGCTCACGGTCTCCGCCGATGGCACGCGCGCCTTGCTTGGCCGAAGCCCGCATTTTCCCGAAGGCATGTATTCGTGTCTGGCGGGTTTCGTTGAGCCCGGCGAAACGCTTGAAGATGCCGTGCGCCGAGAGACGTTGGAGGAAAGCGGGATCAAGGTTGGACGTGTCGCCTATCATGCCTCGCAACCATGGCCGTTCCCCTACTCCATGATGATCGGCATGTATGGGCAGGCGATGAGTGAGGCCATCACACTGGATGACGAACTGGACGATGCACGCTGGTTTGATCGCAACGAGGTCCGCTTGATGATCGCGGGCACGCACCCCGACAACATACGCATGCCGCCGAAAGGTGCCATCGCCTGGCGCTTGGTGGAAGACTGGGTCGAAGGTTAAACGCCAACCGCGCTGCGCGCCACATAGGTGCGCAGCATATGCGCGTCATAGAGCGGCATCGCCATGACCTCATCGCCGATTTGTGTGACAGAAGGGGACAGATATTTGACGTTCGGCAGATCGGTTTGGCAAGACTGGTTCACGACGAGACCGCCGCCAGACGACATGCGAATATGCCGGTTTTGCAGCATGTCTTCGGTCAGTGCGTCAAACTTTGATGCCGGGCCAGCGCCTGCACAGTTGACCACAAATCCTGTTGCGTGCGCAGATGTTTTGCCGTCGTCGGTCTCGACAGCCACAATGGCGCCCGAAGAGGTCGTTTCAATCCCCAGAACGCGACCCTTCAGCACCTTTACGTGGCCCTTTTGAGCCAAAACCCGCATGTCGAAGATCGTGTCCCGGGTGCCGCCGCGCAGCCAAAACCTTAGCTTCCTCGCCACCTGTGCCGCGTCGCTCGTGTCGGACACATATTTGGACAAGGGATGGCCAAGGAAATGGGCGCGAAAGCCCGCCCTGATCTCGCGCCGGTTTTCGCCTCTGGCTTCGGCGGCATCAATCTCGCGGCGGACTTGCAACAAAAAGCTCTCTGCCGACGCATGGCCCTCGGTGAGGTTCGGCTTGGTCAATTTTCGCGGGAGCCGGGGAACGAGAGGTGGCGGGATTTCACCTTCCGGCGCGCAGAATGTGAACTTCAATTGATCGTCGGGAATGACGCTTTGGCACAGCCGCAAGACGTCGAGCATGGCCGCATTTCCGCCGATGCAAAACACCTCCGCGCCATTTCTGACATGTTCGACGACCCGATGCTCATGGCCAAACACACTGGGCACGCTGAACGGACCGTCGTCGCCATCAAAGCGCATGGTCTCGGGACCACCGGGCGCGATGTCAGCCGACTGGGCCCGGATGCTTTGCCCGGTCTGCGTGTGCAAGCAAACGCCGTCATCGGTCGTTTCCAACGACGTCGCGATATCGTCCACCAAGCGAACTTCGATACTCTTGTCGGCCAAGCTTGCGATGATGTTGCGGGCGCGATCTTCCATATAGTCGCCGTAGAATTCGCGCGGCGCGTTGACCCCGTAAATGTCACCCTCGGCAACCAGCGATGCAGCAGCGCTCAGCCAATCGGGCCGCCGACCGGCCATCTTGGTCTCCACGGCCTTCCAATTGTCCGCCAACCACGATGCAAAGACCGGATCGATGTCGTCGGCTGGCGAGTTTAACAGATAGGCATATCGCCAAGGCACGCCCTCCTCGCCCTTTGCGTAGGCAATGCCTCGTCCGATTTGGGTGGCGGATTTGCCGATTACGGTGACCTGCGTCAGATTGCGCCGCGCGCACGTCTCCAGAAATGCAAGCGCGGTGATGCCGTCGCCGACAATGACGTGGGATCGTGGTTCCATTGCGCTCAAAAAATTGCCTCCAGCTGCATCCGTCATCATCACGAGCCGGAGCATGCAAATACTATTCGTGATCAAACACATGGCATCAAGCCGCATTCAGGCTTGAGGAGGCGTGAGCATCCAAAAGCGCACCCAGACTACGTGCGCCGCCAAAAACTCCGGCGTTTTGGGAAAGCTTGGAGTTTGGACGGACCGCCTCAGCGAACCACGTAAACGCTCAAGGAGCACTTTTTCGCATCCAACGCCGGCTATGTCGCGTCCCACGCCTCGATGAGCGTTTACGTGGTTCGCTGAGGCGGTCCGT
>JBCBHR010000382.1:0-2379 GCA_038525365.1 Pseudomonadota bacterium
ACCGGCGGTTGTCCGCGCGGTTCACAGGGCGCTCAAAGACTATGATGGAAGTGTCCTGGTTTTTCTTCCCGGTCGCGCCGAAATCGAGCGGGTGGCCGCACAGCTGCATTCGGTACAAAGTGAGGCGGTGTTTGTGGCACCGCTTTTCGGCGCCATGGACATGCGCGATCAGGCGAAAGCAGTCGCGCCGCCTGCGCCAGGACAGCGCAAAATCGTGCTCGCCACATCCATTGCGCAAACCTCGATCACCATCGACGGCGTGCGGGTTGTCATCGACACGGGCCTGTCGCGCGAGCCGGTGTTTGAGCCCGCCCATGCCATCACGCGGCTGGAGACGGTGCGCGTTTCCCAGGCCACAGCGGACCAACGCGCCGGGCGCGCCGGACGCACCGAGCCCGGTATTGCCATCCGGTTGTGGCATGAGGGGCAGACGCGGTCACTCAGGCCGCATGATGTGCCAGAAATCCTGCGCACGGATTTGAGCCGGTTTTACCTCGATGCTCTGGCTTGGGGCGCGCGCAATCCATCGGACTTGCCGCTGCTGGATGCGCCGCCACCGGGTGCGCTTGCCGAAGCGCGCAAACGCCTACAAACGCTTGGTCTTTGCGACGAAAAGCTGGGCCTGACGACGCAGGGTGCATCAGTGCGCGCAATCGCGCTTCCAGTGGCTTTGGCGGCGAGCGTGAGTTGCGCCCAAACGCGTGAGGACGCGACCCTCAGGGCGCTGGTCGGGCTTTGTGTGACCGACATCGCGCCGCGCTCGCGCGAAATCGATCTTGACGCGATTTTGCGCGATTTGCTCGGCGCGCGTTCGGGACATCATCGCAATGACGGCCATTTGATCGCGCAAGCCAAACGCATCGCGACCAACCTCGATTTGCCCGGCAAAGCTCAAATCAAGGTACTCGCCGCTTCGGCTGGTCCCGCATTGCTGGATGCGTATCCTGACCGTGTCGCCAAGCGGCGCGGTGCGGAACCGGGCACGTTTCTCATGGCCAATGGCCGTGCGGCACAGTTGGCAGAAGATCATCCGTTGGCAAGCGAAGCCTTTCTGGTGGTCGCCGATCTGACCGGGCGCGCCGCCGCGCCGCGGATCACGGCTGCAGCCGCGATCACAGAAGCGCAAATCCGGGAACGACTGGGACACATTATCACGGAAGTTTCCGCGATCAATGAGAAGCCGGATGGCGGCGGGCTGGAAGGTTTTGAAGAAACGCGGCTCGGTGCGCTCATTCTGTCGCGCAGGCCGCTGACGATCAATCCGGGACCGGCGCTCACCGCAGCGCTTGGCGATAACGTGCGGCGCAAGGGCATTGGCGTCTTGCCGTTCACCGATGAGCATCGGCGGCTGATCAGCCGTATGCAATGGCTGCATGTAAACGCCGACGCGGAGACTTGGCCTGACATGTCGGATGAGACCTTGGCGGCAGAGGCCGAAGCGTGGCTTGCGCCCTATCTTGTGGGCAAGACTACGCTTAAAGCCCTCACCGGCCAAGAACTGACATCAGCATTGCTTATGCGTGTTGGCGCGAGCCGGACGCATGAGATTGACCGGCTTGCGCCATCGTCCATCCCGCTTCCCACCGGTCGCAATGCGCGGCTTTCCTATGACGCATCCGACCAGCCACCCAAGCTCTCGGTTCGCGTGCAGGAGCTCTTCGGACTGAAAACACATCCGGCTATCAACAACGGCAAGACACCGATTGTGGTCGAAGTGTTGTCTCCGGCGCAGCGCCCCATCCAGACGACACTGGACCTTGCTGGGTTTTGGTCGGGCAGTTGGGCTGACGTGCGCCGCGATATGCGCGGGCGGTATCCGCGCCATGAATGGCCCCAAGACCCTGCAAATGCGACACCAACGGCGCGCGCGAAAACCCGCAAGTGACTGGTTTTCTTGCACGACAAGCCCATATCGCGCCCATGGCCATCGCGGTTTTCGATCAAAAACATGCCGGACCAAATGAGTCGCGCCTTCGACTGGCCACGCTCACCAACACGCGTTGGTTGGCGATCCTTGGGCAGGGCATCGCGATCAGCATTGTCGGCGGATATCTACAGTTCACGTTTCCGGTGGCTGGATGCATCCTGCTGTTGTTTTTGTCAGCGGTGCTCAATCTCGTTTTGATCTGGCTATACCCCGCAACCGAGCGCATGTCGCCGCCGAGCGTCTTCAGTGTGCTCGTGTTTGATGTCGTTCAGCTTTCAGCCATGCTCTATTTGACCGGCGGGTTGGAAAATCCCTTTGCGGTCTTGATGATCGTCCATGTGGTGATTTCGGCGGCGACGCTGACAGTGCCCTATACGATCGTGGTCGGCGGGCTGGTCGCGTTTTTGTCCACCATGCTTGCCTTTGTGCACATGCCGCTCCCGTGGTTTCCG
>JBCBHR010000383.1:0-2366 GCA_038525365.1 Pseudomonadota bacterium
CTTTGAAGAATACAGGCGACGGCGATGCGCTCGCCAAGATGACGTTGTTTGAAGACGCCAAGGTCCTCATCTTGAACAAGCCGCACGGTTTGGCCGTGCAGGGTGGGTCGGGTGTCGCGCGCCATGTCGACGGCATTCTCGAAGCGCTCCGCAACTAGAAGGGCGAAAAACCAAGGCTGGTGCACCGGCTCGACCGCGATACAACTGGTGTTCTTGCGGTTGCGAAAACGCGCGGTGCCGCACAAGCACTAACGGAAGCGTTTCGAAAACGCGATACGGAAAAAATCTACTGGGCGCTCGTCAAAGGTGCACCACGCAAGCGCGAGGGACGCATCTCAACGTGGCTTGCCAAGGAACAGACGCTCGACGGTGACCGCATGCGGGTTGCCGACCATGGGGAAAAAGGCGCAGATCACGCCGTGTCGGAATATCGGACGATCGAAACCGCAGGCCAGCGGCTGACGTGGTTGGAGCTTCAGCCGGAAACCGGCCGCACGCACCAGCTTCGCGTCCATTGCTTGCACCTGAACACGCCAATCCTCGGCGATCCAAAATACTATGAGGATGATCCGAATTGGGAATTTCCAGGCGGCATCCAGAAGAAACTGCATCTCCATGCGCGTCGCCTGCGCATTCCACATCCCGACGGCGGCATGGTCAACGTGACCGCACCGCTGCCACCGCATATGGTGCAGACATGGAATTTGATCGGTCTTGATGAGGCAGACGGAGATGACGGCTATGGAGATGGAGACGCCCAACGTCGTTGAAGGTGCCTGCCATTGCGGCGCAGTGCGCTTCGAGGTTGAGATCGATATGCGATCCGGCTTGTTCGTCCTATGCAATTGCAGCCTGTGTACCCGCAAAAACCGCGGTGTTGCTGTCGTCGCGCTGAGCGCGTTCCAGTTGATTCGGGGTGAAGCGGATTTGTGCGCCTATCGCTGGAACACCAAGCGCGAAGACCACTTTTTCTGCACCAAGTGCGGCATCCACACACACCATACATTGGCCGATCCACCCGCGCGGATAGGCGTCAATCTCGCTTGCGTGAGGGGTCTATCAAATGACGAGGACTTTGATTGGGTTCACGGCGACGGCGCGGCCTTGCCGTTGGTTGCTGACGGATGATTGTGCGTGAGTGATCTGCCCGCCCTTGCTCTGTCGGTGCGCCAGCCTTGGGCGTGGGCGATCATTCATGGTGGCAAGGTGATCGAGAACCGATCGCTCGGCGCGATCAAGGCGGGCAAGATGGATTGTCGAACCATCTGCATCCACGCGGCCAGCCACATGAAACGCGATGAGTATGAATGGGGCGTCTGGCGCCTGGGACGCCACGGGGCAGTCTGTCCACGGCCAGACGCGCTTGTGTACGGAGCCATCATTGGAACGGTGGATGTCGTTGATATCGTGACAGAAAGTGACAGTGAATGGTTTGGAGGGAAGGCGGGTTTGGTGCTTGAGCATCCAAAAGCCGTTAAGCCGATCCCTGCGCGTGGTGAGCTTGGCTATTTCAACTGGCAACGCGCTGACGACTTTGCGGCGATCAAGCCGTGGATGACGTCTTGGAATGCGCCGAACGGGGACACTGGCACAATCGACATGTTTGGCGACACGACACCCGTATTTGCCGAGCCGCCTGAAAAGCCGTTCAAGACGCCTAAGCGCAACACCTGATCACAGCGCACCCTGCAACTGCTTGATCAGCGCCCGTCGGTCGGCGTCGCTTTCGGCAGCGGTCAAGCGCTGCGTTAGCGCGACGAGGAAAGCCGCGTAGTCATTGTTCCAGTCGGTGAGCAATTCATCATGCGCAATGCGCTCGGCCACCTTGCCCTTGGATTTCACACGCCCCTTGGCGTCGGCGCTGGCCGCAACAAGATCGAAGGTCTCGTCAAACTGCGGCATGTGGATGGTGTCGGGATCAATGTCGCGCTCGCCCAGCAGGCGCGTTAACTCCTCACGAGCGTCGTCATCGCCGTGATTGAGGAACACCCCTCCTGCAATGGGTCCGCGTTCCAAAATCCAGTCGATCAACTCGCCCTGATCGGCGTGGGCGGAGTAATTCCCAAGCCGCCGGATTTCGGCATTGACCACATATTCCTTGCCATGGATGCGCACCATGTCCGCACCATTGGTAATGACGTGCCCCAGTGTTCCAGGCGCTTGATAGCCGACAAAAAGGATCGTGCAATCACGCTTCCAGATGTTGTTCTTGATGTGGTGTTTGATTCGCCCGGCATCCGCCATACCAGAGGCAGAAATGATGATCGCACCGCCATCAATGCGGTTGATCGCCTTGGACTCCTCCACACTCTCCACCAGCCGAAATTGCGGATCGCGAAACAGCTTTGAGTTCTCAATGGCAACAT
>JBCBHR010000384.1:0-2365 GCA_038525365.1 Pseudomonadota bacterium
GAAACACCAAGCCGAACGCGAAGATGAGCGTCATGATCAGCGACAAGTACTCGGACACGCGCGGCAAGTTCTGGATGGAGACCACGCCATCACCGCCGGGCTGTTCCATCGACAGGAAGAACCACATGGCCATCGGGATGATCATGAAATAGACCAGCGCCGCCCCGATCAGGAACAGGATTGGCGTCGCGATCAAAAACGGGAAAAACGCCGATTTTTCATTGGTGTAAAGCCCAGGCGCAATGAAAAGGTAGAGCTGCGTTGCAATCAGCGGAAACGCCAGTACCAGTCCGCCAAAAGCGCCAATCTTGATGCGCGTAAAGAAGAATTCCTGCGGCGCGGTAAAGATGAAGGCCGTCTCAGACGGGTCGCGGTCGAGCCAGCGCACCGCCACCTGATAGGGTTCAACCAAGAAATTGAAGATCGGGGTGGCGATTGCATAGCACAGGATGAAACCGACGACGAACGCACCGATGCACCAGATGAGCCGGTTGCGCAGTTCTGTCAGGTGCACGATCAGCGGAGCAGCGGTCTCCTCCATCTGCTCCGTTTCGTTGTCGGAGACGCTGCTCATGCGTCATCTCCGGCAGGTGCCGAAACAGTGGTCTCAGCGATCTTTTTGGTCTCAGCGATCTTTTTGGTCTTGGCGGCCGTCGTTTTCGCCTTGTTGGCAGCTGCGGGCGCTGTTGGCGCAACCTTCTTGGCCACAGCCGGTTTCTTCGCGGCGACCGGCTTTTTGGGAGCAGCTTTTGATTTCGCGGCAGGCTTTTTCGCGGGCGCTTTTTTTCTAGCGGCGGGTTTTGGCTCCGCCGGTGGCGCATCGTTGTCGAGCGAGACAATCGCCTTGGGCGTAATCGTTGGCTGCGCCTGACGCATTTTTGCGCCAGCATCGTCGAGCGCGCTGTCCACTTTGCTGCGAGATGCAGCGGGAGCCTCCAACTCATCGCCCGCATATTTCAGATCGTCTTCCAGCGGCTTGAGCGCATCGCGGACCTGTTTGCGCGGATCCAATTCGCGCAAATCCTTCGCCACATCCTTGATTTCCCCGAGCTCCGCTTCTTCCAAAGCGTCGTTGAACTGACGCTGAAAGTCGCCCGCCATCCGGCGAAAGCTTTTGATCTGCTTGGAAGCGCCGCGCATCATCGTAATTGCATCCTTCGGCCCGATCACGACGATCAGAACGATGGCAATCATCAACATTTCGGTCCAGCCGAAGGATGGCAGCATAGACAGGTGTTCCTTGCGGGCGCGTGCCTACAAATCAGCGCGCGCCTGAGCCAGTATCAAGCTGAAATCAGCCCTTTTTGGCGGTTTCCTTGACGGTCTCGACCGTGTCTTGCGCGGTGTGCTCAACGGTTTTTGCCGCGTCACTTGCGGCATCTTTCACGTCGTCAACCTCGTCTGCCATGCCCTTTTTGAAGGACTTCAAACCCTTCGCCAATTCACCCATCATCGGCGCAATACGACCACGTCCAAACAACAAAAGGACGATGATGAGGACGATGACCCACTGCCAGACACTGAAGGCACCCATAATAATCTCCCGGGAAACTCTGATTAGCCCATGACTTAGTCGCTTTGGCGGGCGCTTTCAAACACCATTATGTCGTTGGGACGCACCGAAATGCGCACATCCCTAACACCTTCGGGCAAGACGCCCGCGCGAATACGTGCCGACACTTTCTCCAATTGACCGGGCACAGCCAGCGTCAATTGTTCCATGTCGCCCAAAAACCGGCGTGATATCACCCGGCCTTGCACCCCGCCGGAGCCGACATCGGCGGGCGTTAAGTCCATGCCGGTGACGCGCAATGCAATCGTGGCCCGTGTGCCCTCTGCGAAATGTGATGGCGCTTCGAAGACACCGAGCGGGGTTTGAACGCTGCCGTCGCAAACATCGGCTTCAACGGTGTTCAACTCGGCAAAAAATCCCGCGGTGAACAGGTCGACGGGGTCGCTGTAGAGTTCTTCGGCAGTGCCGATCTGGACGATTTGCCCATCACGCAGCAGCGCAATCCGGTCACCCATGCGCATCGCCTCTTCCGCATCGTGCGTGACGACGATGGTGGTTGCCCGGGTTTCGCGCAGGATGGACAACGTCTGCAGGCGGATTTCGTCTTTCAGCCGCGTGTCCAGGCCCGAAAACGGCTCGTCCATCAGCATCACAGATGGACGCGGCGCCAGCGCACGTGCAAGCGCCACACGTTGCTGTTCGCCACCGGAAAGAACGTTCGGATAGTCATGCGTGTGATGGCCGAGCCCGACCCGTTCAATGGCACGCTTTGCCTCATCGACACCGGCAGAACGCGCCATGTTGCGCAGGCCGAAGCGAACATTGTCCAAGACCGTCATGTGCGGAAAAAGC
>JBCBHR010000385.1:0-2331 GCA_038525365.1 Pseudomonadota bacterium
TGTCATCAAAACGTCGGCCGTCGTGCAAGAACGCCACATCATTGAGGCGCCCGCCAAGGTCTTCCATTCACAAAACGGGCTTCAAGATGCGTTCCGCAAAGGCGAGCTTGAGCAAGACTTCGTTGCCGTCATCCGCTTCCAAGGCCCGAAAGCCAACGGCATGCCGGAATTGCACAAGCTGACGCCCAATCTCGGCATTTTGCAGGACCGTGGCTACAAGGTTGCGCTCGTCACAGATGGCCGCATGTCCGGCGCTTCCGGCAAGGTTCCCGCCGCAATCCATGTGACACCTGAAGCGCTCGACGGCGGTGCCATTGGCAAGGTGAAGGATGGTGATATGGTTCGCGTCGATGCGATCAAGGGCACGCTGGAAGTGCTCGTCGATGCAGTCGAGTTCGACGCCCGCCCGCAAGCGACCGAAGACATGGAGCCCAACACCCACGGCGTTGGCCGTGAGCTGTTTGAAACATTTCGCCGCGTGGCGGGACACGCCGACGCGGGCGCCAGCGTGTTTGGATAGATCGCCGACCGCTACTCGACGGTGATCGTGATCACATCAGACATAACCGGTGGTGCGTGCGGGATGTGGTACTGATCACCGAGCACAAGCTGGAGCGTGTGCTCGCCAGCTGGCAGGTCCAGCGACACTTGCGTTTGGCCCCCGCCGAAGTGGCGATGGTTGTCATCGTTTGGGATGGCGTAGGTCAGCTCTTCGGCACCATCGGTGCCTTCACCCATCGGCGCGCGATTGACCAGCAAGTGATGGTGGCCAGTGTTCTCAAAGTCGCCGCCTGCGGGTGCGACGCCCATACCTTCAAGGCCAAATTGAACCGACACTGGCGATGTGACGGTCGCCCCGTCTTCCAGATTGATGAAGTACACACGTGCGCCATCCGGCGAGGGTGTATCCTGCGCAACCGCGGTACCGGTTGCGGCCAGCGCGACAGCGCCCGCGATAATAAATTTTCTCATGTTTTCTCCTCCAAAGAAAAGGAGCTAGGCGCGCGCGGTCTTTGGTAAAGCCGCGCGCGCATCACAGGCTGGTGAGGTTAGTTCGAATGGTTGTGGCCCGAATGATCATGGCTTGAGTGGTCCATCTTCGCGTCCGCGCCCATGTTCTTGCGGATCGTCGCCAAGCTTTCGATGTTCAGCGTCACTTCCACGGTTCCAGCATTTGCAAACGTCAGCGTGCCGGAAAATGTCTCGCCCTCGCTCAGTTGTTGTTGCATGTCCATGAACATGACGTGCAGGCCGCCAGGCATGAGTATTACGGTCTCGCCAGCGGGAATGACGATACCGCCCTCAAGCTCACGCATCTTCATAACGTCGTCCTGCATCGTCATTTCATGCAGTTCCACACGTCCGGAGAAAGGCGCTTTCGCCGCAACAAGCGTGTCGGCCTCTGAGCCATTGTTGGTGATCGTCATGTAACCTGCTGAGACCGGAGCATTGGCAGGCGTAGCCCGCGCAACCGGATGGTCGATGACGAGATCGCCGATTTTGTAGTCGTGCGCGAATGCGGTGCCAGCTGTGAGTGTCAAAATTGCTGTCGCAAGAAGTGCGTTTTTCATGGGTTCAAACCTCATTATATGCGCAGCCGAGAAACGGTCTGCGGTCGGATAAACGATGTGGTGGTGTCGTGGGCTGCCGTTAGGCGTGCGGCGGACCGCGCTGGCGCAGGTCAACGGACGGCAGACGGGGCAACACAATCGCGGATGCGGCAGGGAGAGGCGCCAACTCGAAAACGAACGCAATCGAAAGTGAAGCCGCGTCCGGGTTGTTCAGCGTGAAAACGGCGCTGGAGACGCAGGTCTCGCAAACCGACAGGCCGGTTCCGTTCTTGCCATCCGTGCCGTTGACGCAAAGGACCGGCAGTTCTCCGTCCGGCGTCACAAATTGCGTAAATTCGACAAGCCGCATGAGATTTGGCTCGGCGGCATTTGCCCGGTGAGCGAGCGGCCCACTGATCAAGGCCAACAGCACAACGCACCAAAAAGCGCGAAATGCTGCCGGGCTGGTATGACCGCGAACCAATCTCATGTGACGGGCGTGCCACTCTTGCATGGCATGATCAAGGCCGACATTGGTGATGCGCCGCAATGGCGCAGATCAAAACTCCGGCGGTGCCATTCCCGCTGCCCGGCACGCAGAAACCAGCGTGTTCACCATCAACATGGCGATGGTCATTGGCCCAACGCCGCCCGGCACCGGCGTGATCGCAGAGGCGACCTCCGCAGCCTGGGCAAAATCCACGTCGCCGAGAAGGCGCGTCTTGCCCGGCTTCTCTTCATGGGGGATGCGCGTGATGCCCACATCAATGACCGTTGCACC
>JBCBHR010000386.1:0-2318 GCA_038525365.1 Pseudomonadota bacterium
GGGTCTGGCGGGTGCAGCGGGCGGCATCGTGTTTGGGCTGTCGGTCTTGACCATGCCAGCGCTGCCAGTTGCTTTCGGAGCCGGGCTCACCGCATTGGGATTTGGTTGCGCGGCGGCCTATCTCCGTCACGTGCGCAAAGTGGCCGTGCCGCTTATCGCGCCGTCGCTGTTCCGTATTCCCACCTATGCCGCCGCGATTTATGCCGGATCGTTTTTCCGGGTCGCAGTCGGCGCAACGCCGTTTCTTCTGCCGCTCATGCTTCAGCTTGGCTTCGGGATGACGGCGTTTGAATCCGGCATGGTGACGTGTGTAATAGCCATCGGCGCTCTGTCGGTGAAGTTCGGCGTCGCCAAGCTCTATCGCAGAATAGGGTTTCGCGTGTCGCTGACAGCCGCGATCATCGTCACCTGCGCGACGATTGCAGCGATGGGTTTCTTCACCCCGTCAACGTCGCTCATCTTCATGTTTGGCGTGTTGATCTTAACCGGCTTCACCCGCTCCACATTCTTCACCGGGGTCAACGCGTTGACTTACGCCGATGTGCCGCCGGAGGACGCCAGCCAAGCAACCGCGATGAGCGCTGTTGCCCAGCAGGTGAGCCTTGCGCTGGGCGTCGCGTTTGCAGCGGGAATCTTGGAGTTGCGGATCTTGTTTGCCGGTACGAGCCTGACGCTTGCCGACTTCCACATGGCGTTCTTCATCATCGCCGCAGTTGGGCTGATTGCCGTCGTCTTCACGCTCCGGCTTCCCGCTGACGCTGGTGCCAGCGTATCAGGCCATCAACGCGCTGGTGTTCAGCCGTCCTCCGGCGCCTGATTGCGGTGACCTTTGAAGTCCTTCGCCAAGAGATAGAGTTCCACGCTTTCTGCCCGGCTTGCGGGAGGTTTGACGTGGGCCACCGATTTGAAATTGGCTTTCAACAGATCGAGCAAGCTCTTTTCCGTCCCGCCTTGAAAGGTTTTGGACAAAAAGTGCCCGCCGGGCTTGAGCACTTTGAGCGCGAAGTCGGCGGCAACTTCCACCAAATACATCGTGCGCATGTGGTCGGTTGGCCGGTGGCCGACTGTGGGCGCTGCCATGTCAGACAGCACGATATCCGGCGCGCCGCCTAGAGCTTCCATCAGCGCGCCGGGCGCCTCATCATCGAGGAAGTCCATCTCAAGGATCGTGACACCCGCCATTCCGTCCATGCCGAGATAGTCAATGCCGACGACGTGCACATCATCATCGGTCGAGCCGACACGCTGCGCGGCGACCTGACACCAGCCTCCGGGCGCGGCGCCGAGATCAATGATCCGCATCCCGGGCTTTAGCAATTGATGCTTGTCGTCGATTTCGGTCAGCTTGTAAGCCGCCCGCGAGCGCATGCCTTCACGCTTTGCGCGCTGCACATAGGGGTCGTTCAGTTGGCGCTCGATCCAGCGGCGCGATGATGGCTTCAGCTTTTGCTTGCGGCGCACATGCTGGTTGACTGACCGTCCCGAGCCTGCACCGCCGCCATAGCGTTTGTTTCTGCTCATGACGGTCTCGGCTTTGCGCTGCCCGGGTTTTGCGTGGTTGCGTGGGCGTTGTTGTTGTGTGGGCGGCGACGGCGCTTCTTGCGCGAGCGCCACACACCATCTTCGTTCATCATTTCGGTCAAAAGACCTTCGCGCAGGCCCCGGTCTGCCACGCGCAAACGTTTTGCGGGCCACACGTCACGGATCGCCTCAAGGATCGCACATCCAGCCAGCACGAGATCAGCACGATCCTCGCCGATGCACGGATTGGCTTTTCGCTCGTCAAATGACCAGTTGAGAATGCGGTTGTTGATCGTTTCCACATCATCGCCACTGATCCAAAGACCATCCACCCGCCGCCGGTCATAACGCGGCAAACCGAGATGAATACCAGCGAGCGTGGTCACCGTGCCCGATGTGCCGATCAGGTGAAACGACGGATCGTCTCCGCCAACCCGACCGTGATCATTGGAAAAGGGTTCCAACAACTCGGCCGCATAGGCCTTCATGTCGGCGAAGATTTCTTCGTTGACATGCTCGCCGCCAAAGCGCTCGGCCATGGTCACCACGCCGACGGGCAATGACGTCCAGGCGGTGATGCCGTCGGCGAGACGACGGGACCGGGTTTTGGCGAGATCAATCACGGCAATCTCGGAAGACCCGCCACCTATATCGAACAGCACCGTGGACTTGGCCTCCCGATCCACCAGCGACCCGCAACCGGACACTGCGAGCCGCGCTTCGGTCTCGCGGTCTACGACCTCCAGTTCCAGGCCCGTGCGGCGTTCCTCGCCGAAGTTGCGAGCCGCACGGGCCTG
>JBCBHR010000387.1:0-2316 GCA_038525365.1 Pseudomonadota bacterium
TTGCGCCCGATGATGCCAAACATGATGCCGAAAGTCGGCCCCGGTCACCATGAGCGCGTGTTCTACAACACCGGCCACGGCCATTTGGGCTGGACGCTGAGCGCTGCAACTGCGGACATGGTCGCGCAGACCGTGGAAACCGCCCATATGCCAGCGCGCATCGTGCCAAGTTCGGGCCTCACTATTGCCGCCGAGTAATCGTTAAGCATGACAGAGAGGTCACCTGAATGTGAATTTCAGGTGACCGGCATGATCGCTAAATCCGAGCCATGATCATATCATTGCAAGGGCTCAGCCGGTCGGCGGCCAAAATCGTATTGGGCGCTTCGCTGGCGCTGTCGGCGACGCTCACCGCGCACGCAACCGAACTGCGTGGCGTCGTGGAAATGTTCACAAGCCAGGGCTGTTCGTCATGCCCGCCAGCCGACGCCGCATTGGTGGACTATGCAGGCGACCCATCGCTCCTCGCGCTGTCCTATCACGTGGACTATTGGGATTATCTCGGCTGGAAAGACACGCTTGGCAGCGCGGAGAATACCGCCCGTCAACGCGCCTATGCCCATGCCCTGAAGGCGCGCAGTGTTTACACGCCACAGGCGGTAGTCAACGGCAGTGTGCACCACGTGGGCAGTGACCGCACGTCCATTGATGCAAGCCTTGCGCGCGGCGGCGCGTCAGGCATGCCGATCCCGGTCAGCATCTCGAAAAATGCATCACGCCTGCAAGTAAGCGTCGATACCTCAGCGGTCGATCTCGGCGAAACCGATATCCGCGTCATCCTCGTTTACATCAAAAATGACACGCGCATTGACATCAAACGCGGCGAGAACGCCGGTCGCAAACAACTCTATGCGCATTCCGTGTTGGGCATGCAGACCATGGGCATGGTATCTGGCACAGGCTCTGTGATGGAAATGCCGGTCGCTGAAATGATGAAGCTGAACGCGGATAATTGTGCCGTCATCGTTCAGGCCTTCGACGCCAATGGCAATCCGGGGGAAATTCTGGGCGCTGCGCTCCTAGAACCGTCGCCGTTCAGCTAGGTCGCAGGCATAGATACTATATGATCCGGGCGGTGTGACCCGCAAGGGGCTGGGGGCTGTTGGTTTTACGAGCCACACCATCCCGGACCTGAAAAGCGTTTGTCCCGAATTCCGGAGCGCTTTTCGGCAATTGCTTGGTAGGTGGGCAAATCCCGCCAAGCCCTGCCATGGCTCAAGGTCGTGCCGAAATGCGGCGCTTCATGGCCTAGATTGCGGCGGCCATGTGGCTCACGGTCACGAACAGAATGAACTTTAATGTGCGGTGATTGACAGCAAGCCATTGTTCCCACTTGCTTTAACGCGATTTTAATCCAAACTGTCGCGCAGGACAACATTTGCACCGGGGACACCCATCAGCGCGACCGACAGAAACGCCGCCAGTGGCAATAATGTCATATCCTTGGCACAGCGATCCCGGCATGCGGCCGCTCCGGAGGTCAAGTTTGACCGCCGCGAATTGGACCAACTTCTGCGGGTCTACAGCTTCATGGTCGCCGGGGGCGATTGGCGCGACTACGGCATCTCGCACCTCAAAGACCGCGCCGTGTTCTCCGTCTTCCGCCGCGCTTCGGAAATGCCGCTCTACCGGATCGAAAAAGCGCCCAAAAACGCCAAGCGGCAGGGTGCCTACGCAATCATCGCGCCAAATGGTCAGATCCTGAAACGCGGCCACGATCTGCAACCGCTGCTGAAATATTTCGACAAAAAGATCCGGCTCGTGCAGTCAACCTGACGTCTCACGATTGTAAAGCGTGCCGGGGTAGGCTTTGGGGTCCGCTTGGGTGTCAGCGCCATCACCAAGCGCCCGTTGCAGAAAAACGCTGTCGAGCCATCGGCCATGCTTGAAACCCGTGGCGGGCAAAACGCCGACGCGTTCAAAGCGAAGCTTCTCATGCAGGCGGATTGACGCCACATGGTCTGAGCCGCCGATAATTGCGATCATCTGGCGAAAACCCAACGCTTCGCAGTGCGCGATGATGGCCGAAAGCAGCGCCGTGCCAATGCCGCGGCCCCGTGCTTGCGGCGCGATGTAGACCGTATCCTCCACCGTCCAAAGATAGCCGGGACGGCTGCGATAAGCGCTGGCGTAGGCATAGCCGAGGATTTCGGACTGCTCCGCGTCGTCATCAACGGCCACCAGATATGGATAGCCAGCCGCCAAGACAGCATCCATGCGCGACGCCATCTCGGCCTCGTCGGGCGCATCGAACTCAAAACTCGCCGTGTGGGTGACGACAGAGTTGCCATAAATTTCGGTGATTGCCGGGACATG
>JBCBHR010000388.1:0-2308 GCA_038525365.1 Pseudomonadota bacterium
CGACCGCCCGTTGTTCTTCACATCTCAATATCCGGATCGGGAAACCGAGGCGCGGGAATGATGGCGCGCGGGGTTCACCCAGCCCTGCGTGCATGCGGTCAGCACGATGTTGGCTATCTCGCCAAATTCCCTTCTTCAAATCGTCACCGCCAGCGCCTATACCTCACCCAACGTTCGCACACCGACCGAGGGGTTAGACTGTTATGGCGACTTTGCAGAACTTTGATGCCGAGATTGAAAAGACCAAGCAGGTTGTCACCGACATGCAGTCCAAGCTCGAGCAGTCCGGCATCGTGCTGGAAAAATTCGCTGAGAGCGAGCAGGCGATTGGCGACACGGATTTCGACATCGAGAACGCCCGCATCCAGGATGTGCTCAAACAGCAGCAGGTGATGGAGGGCAATATTGCAGACCTGATCATCGGGCTGGAAGACGCCACCAACGTGTTTGGCGAAGAATTTGAGTCCATGAAATCTCACACCACTTGGGAGCAGATTGTCGGCATGTTCTCCAAACAACGCATGCAGCGGATGCGGTCCGATCGGGTGCGCAACATGTCGCTTGCGGGCAATTTGCAGGAGCTGTTGGCGAAGTCGGACTCCATCGTGGGCATCTTGAAGTCGCAAAAAGACGTGCTGGATTCACGCTATGAAACGTCTGAAGCGAGCCTTCGCAAGGTGATTGACCGCCGTAAAACGACGATGGAGAGCCTTGAAGCGACGCAGGCGCGCATCAACGAATTGAACCCGATGCTGCTCGATCTGGAAAACAAGATCTCGGCATCGACAAACCAGAAGGATCGCACGGAGCTTGAGAGCGAGCGTTCGCAACTGGCGACCGAATACAACCAGGCGCAGGCCAAAGAGCAAGAGCTTTTGGCCGAGAGCCAGACGCTGGAGCGCTACACCTCGATGTTCCAGACATTCGTCGACTCGCTGAACAACCAGCTCGCCGCGCAACAGACGTTGATCAACAAGCTGACCATCGACACAGAGCAACGGATTGTTCTCTACAAGGCGCTGGAAGACTCGTTGAAAACCGCCGCCCAACAGGATGTCGCGCACAAGATCAACACGCTCGGATCACAAGTGGACACCGCTGCCGAGACGACGATGGCTGGCATTGGCGCTGCGGCGCAGAAACACATTGGCGATCTGCTTGAAATGCATGAGGGCAATATGGTCGCCACCGCCGATATTCAGCGCCGCAAGAAGCTGGCTGATGACGCCTTTGCGCGCCGGTTTGATGCGGTGATGAAAAAGCACAATGCCGGTGACTATGTGAAGGCATGACGTGAACGTGACGGTGGCAGACGCTGCGGCGTCAGAAATGGCACAAAACCCGGTGGCGCGGTATTTCGCGTCGATTGATGCAGCACTTGCCGGGCTGGATGTCTTCCTGCGTGATGAGCGCTCACCGCTCTATAAGCACGGGCTCGTGGCGCAGGCGTTGATGCCGTATGTGGCGCGGCTGGATCAGTCGTTTGACACATGGCGCAACCGCATCAGCCACTCGCCGCGCTTTAAGATCGCGCGTTCGGAAAGCGGGTTCCCGGTCTATCAGCATGTGCTGGAACTGGAGCAGGATCAGCGCAACGCCGACAGCCGACTGGCCGCAATTCCGGAACCGGAGATGCTGCGCGAGGAGATGGCGGATTTTATTTTGCGTCACAAGGCCTTTCCTGAAGATCTTCAGGCTTCCATGGCCGAACGGCTCTATCTGGAAGCGGTCAAAGAAGGCAAGCTGTTTGGCTCGTTCGTTCTGCCGGAAACGATCAAAGTGTCGGTGAACCCGAAGACGCGGCGGCCTTATTATCTGACGCATTGGGGCGCGTATGACGGGACCGAAGATCTTCCGATGATCTATTCACTCGTTGCCGAAGATTCGTCGCCCGACATGGTGCGCGATTTGGTGACGGACGACGCCAGACTAAACAAGCGCGTTGAAATTCCGCTCCCCGTAGGCGGGCTGCTGAACCCGGCGATGGCGCGTAAATTTGATCAGATCGCGGAAGCCAATTCCGCCTATACGCTTTCACCCGCAACGATTGCCAAAAACATCGATGAGGCGTTTGACAATCTGCACCCCAAGCAATTGCGCCGCATCGTTTTGGGGCCATTTTATTCGGCGGGGATCACGGCGCACAATGACGTGGTCAATCGCATCCTCAACACGGTCCATGATCCGTCCAATGCGTGGCTTCTGACGTGGACGGTCCAGGACGTATTTTCGAAATCCGAGCGCCCAGCCAAACGCGGCATCTGGTCATCGGAACCGGCGCGTGAAGAGTTTCACATCGAGACAGATG
>JBCBHR010000389.1:0-2273 GCA_038525365.1 Pseudomonadota bacterium
CCAACCGCAACAAGTTTTCCATTCCCGCCGACCTCTCCAACGCCACTGACCGCGCGATGGTCCAAGCCTTGGCTGAGCGGGCGGATATATTGGTTGAGAACTACAAGCCCGGCGGCTTGGAGAAGTTTGGCCTTGACTACGAGGCGGTCGCAGAGGCCAACCCGTCAATCGTGTACTGCTCAATTTCCGGCTTCGGGCAGACGGGCCCAAACCGGAACGTATCGGGCTATGACCTGATGGCGCAGGGCTTTGGTGGGATCATGTCACTTACCGGGGATCCCGACGGTTCGCCGATGAAAGTGGGTGTTGGCATCGCCGATGTGATGTGCGGCATGTATGCGGCGGTCGGCACGCTCGCAGCCCTCCGCCACCGAGACCGCACCGGCGAGGGGCAGCATATCGACTTGGCGCTTGTCGACAGCCAGATGGCTTGGCTCATCAATGAGGGCACCAATCATCTTGCATCCGGCAAGGAGCCTGCCCGGCGTGGCAATGCCCATCCCAACATTGTGCCCTACGACGTGTTTGCGGCCTCTGACGGGCATGTGATCCTTGCTGTGGGCAATGATGCGCAATTCCAGCGTTTCTGTGCGGCGTTTGCGCGCGAGGACTTGGGCGGAGCGCCGGACTATCAAACCAACCCGGATCGTGTGCGCAATCGTGTCGCGCTGACAGCCGAGATCGCGACAACTCTCGCCAATGTTACCGTAACCGACATTTTGGACCGATTGCAGGCCGTGAACGTTCCCTGTGGACCGATCAACACGGTCTCGAAAGCGCTGGCGTCCGATCAGGCCGAAGCCAGAGATGCAGTCGTTTCCATGGACCACGCCGAAACGGAAGCAGGTGCGGTGCGCCTGCTTGGCAACCCGCTAAAGCTCTCCAAGACACCTGCCACCTACCGCCAGCCGCCGCCGGTGTTTGGCCAAGATGCAGGTGCGATAGATGCAATACTCGCCGGTCTCGGGAAAAAGCTGCTCGGCGATCAGTAACGCGCCACTCACTCTTACGTGTTCTGTGATCACAATGGCTGGCATCCATGTGATGTGTCAGTGATCGGACGATCCGCTACCGATTGGGAATTGTTCCAACATGGCCGGCACTCTCATCATGCAATTTGACATCTGTCGCAGTCCCATCAGCCTGACATCACCAAACGCGTTGAACCACTGGGATCAGATGGTTTTGGCGTTTCTTGCCCATGGCTCGCAAGCGCCTGTGCATCTGAAAAACCTGCTGGACGCGGCACCGGACTTTGCCATGGCACATGCTGCAAAGAGCCTGTTTTCCATGATGATGGGGCGGCGTGAACTGGTTGAAGTCGCTGCGGCGGCGAGCGCCGATGCGCAACGTTATCTTCTTGCCGGTGGCGCGACGCGACGCGAGCATCTGTGGTGCGAGGCGGCTGCCGCGTGGATTAATGGTCGACCGACCGTCGCCATCAATCGACTTGAAGAAGCCATGCAGCGCAACCCTGCCGACACGCTGACCTTGAAGGTCGTTCACGCCATTCGCTTCATTCTTGGCGACAATTTTGGAATGCGTCACTCGGTTGAAGCCGTCATCGATGCCCATGGCATGGACCATCCGCTGCGTGGCTACGCGCTTGGATGTCATGCGTTTGCGCTGGAGGAAACCGGTTGCTACGACGAAGCCGAACGTGTGGGGCTCGACGCTTTGCACTTTGCGACCGATGATGCTTGGGGCCTGCATGCCGTCGCCCATGTCTACGATATGACGCACCGCCCGCGGGCGGGTATTGCTGTGATCGAAAGCAATGGCTGCGCCTGGGCCCACTGCAACAATTTCCGCTTCCACGTATGGTGGCACAAGGCACTGCTGCATCTCGACGAGGGGGAGTATGATGTCGTACTCAATCTCTATGACGAGAAGATCCGAGCCGAGAAGACGGACGACTATCGCGATTTCTCGAACGCCAGCTCGCTGTTGATGCGACTGGAGCTTGAGGGCGTGGATGTTGGCGACCGCTGGACGGAGTTGGCTGATCTGGCGGAGACGCGCAGCGACGATGGGTGTTTGGTCTTTGCCGATCTGCACTACATGTTGGCGCTGATTGGTGACGACCGCGACGATGCGGCCGCGCGCATGACATCGCGGATTGCGCGCGATGCAGGCGGTCTTGGCGAAATGGCGGCGGTGACGCGCGATCCGGGGCAGGCGGCAGCGCAGGGTCTGACTGCCTTTGGCGAGGCCCGATTTGGCGATGCATTCCAGATGCTCAACGCGGCGCGCCCACGGTTTCAGGTCATGGG
>JBCBHR010000390.1:0-2267 GCA_038525365.1 Pseudomonadota bacterium
ACCACCTAACGACCTTGCCCATCAATCCAGCGCGCCGTCTCATGCACAGCGTGGTGCAGCGATGCATACGCTCCTGCAATATCTTCCAAACATCGCCTTCGATGAGCGCGTCACGATCGGGCGACGATGGCTTGCGGCGCGCCGCTATCGCACCGCCGATGCCGAGCCTATGTTGGATGAGGTTTTCGGCGTGCTGGATGATCCCGCGTTTGCAGCGCTTCTCGCGCCAGGCTCCATGGCCGAGGTGCCGGTGATGGGGACGATTATGGTTGCTGGCGAGGAACGCGGCGTCTCTGGTGTCATCGACCGGCTGGCCATAACGGGCGACATTGTGACCGTGCTCGACTACAAGACTGCGCGATCAGTCCCGCAAACAACCGCGCCTACGACAGCGATCACACAGATGGCGCTATATGGCGCGCTGCTCGCCCCGCTCTATCCCGGCAAGTCGCTGCACACACTGGTTCTCTACACCGCTGCCCCTAAGATCATCACCGTCACGCCCGAGCAACGCGCAGACGCGCTCGCCGCTCTCGCAAAACTGTGAGAATCGCGCTACGCATTGGTCTTGATTGATGTGCCCGCGACGTCCACATGCGGCGAGAACAATGAGAAGGAGGTCGCCATGGCTACCGTGACCGTAACAAGTGACAGTTTTCAATCCGACGTGCTGGGTTCAGAGACGCCCGTCGTCGTCGATTTTTGGGCAGAATGGTGCGGCCCGTGCAAGATGATTGCGCCGGCGCTTGAAGAGCTTGCCGGTGAATTTGGCGAGAAGATCAAGATCGCCAAGGTCAACATTGACGAGAACCCGGAAGTGGCCGCCCAGTTTGGCGTGCGCTCCATCCCGACGCTTTACATGTTCAAGGGCGGCGAAGTGGTCGACCAAATGGTCGGTGCTGCGCCAAAGGGCAAGCTGTCTGACTGGATGAAAAACACCGTCGGCTAATCGCTGAATAAAGACACACCTACAAAAACCCGTTGCGGTAACGCGGCGGGTTTTTTCGTGTCTTGCGGCCACGCATCAGCAAGGCGGTGTTCCGTTTTCCGCCAACACTTCGCCCGCCAGATAAAGCGACCCGCAGATCAGGACGCGCGGCGGTGGCTCGCTTTCGTCCCATTGACGCCCCAGCATGTCGAGCACCTCATAGACGGACGCAAATGCTTCCGCCGACAGGCCGGCATCGAGCGCTTCATCGGCCAAATCCTCAGGATCAAACCCGGCTTCACTGGAGACAATCGGCACGGCGAACACATGGCGAACCAAACCGACAAAAGGTTCAAAATAGCCAAGCGGGTCTTTGGTCGTCAGCATGCCCGCGATCAGAAAAAGTGGACGCTCGTCGACATGTTCACGGCCCGCCAAGAATTCCGCGGCCGCAGATCCCGCGTCCGGGTTGTGCCCGCCATCCAGCCAGATTTCTGCACCCTTTGGGGCCAAATCCACAAGATCACCACGGTTCAACCGCTGCAGGCGCGCGGGCCAATCTGCACGTGAAACGCCCGCCTCATAGGCGTCGGTGTCGATGTGGGGAGCAACCGCTTTGACGGCGGCAATCGCGGTTGCAGCGTTGGCGATCTGATGTCGGCCCGGCAGGTTCGGCAGCGGCATATCAAGCAGGCCGTCTGTATCCTGAAAGCTCATCCGGCCGCGCTCCTCGAAGGCGAAGAAGTCCTGCCCGTAGATCGTCGCTGGCGCGCCGATCATCTCTGCCACCGATGTGAGGACTTGCCCGGCATCGGGATAAGGCTGGTGACCGATGATCACCGGTGAATCTTCTTTCAAGATGCCTGCCTTTTCTGCGGCGATCTCAGCAATCGTATCGCCGAGATAGGCTTGGTGATCCATGCCTATCGGCATGACCACGCTGACGGCGGGATTGGCGATTAGATTGGTTGCGTCCGCCCGACCGCCGAGCCCAACCTCAATGATGGCGAAGGCTGCGGGATGCTCCGCAAAGAGCACAAACATCACAGCTGTCAGGAGTTCAAAGACTGTGATGGGTGCATCGTCATTGGCTTGCGCGACGCGCCGGATCGCATCAGCCAAGACGGCGTCTTCCACCAATTCGCCACCGACCCGGAAGCGCTCATGCCAATTGACGAGGTGTGGTGAGGTATGAACGTGGACGCGGTGACCGGCCGCTTCGAGGATCGCGCGGCAGAAGGCCGCGCACGAGCCTTTGCCATTGGTGCCCGCAATGTGGATCACCGGCGGTAGATCGTCCTGCGGGTTGCCGAGCGCCTCCATCAAGGCGCTGATGCGC
>JBCBHR010000391.1:0-2226 GCA_038525365.1 Pseudomonadota bacterium
AAGCTTGGACGCCAGTTCATCGTTGATCTCAACCGGTTCTGCCTTCTCAACGAGGCTCACTGTGACATCAAACACGGCTTCCTTGCCCGCCAGATGCGCGGCCTGATAGTCTTCGGGGAACGTCACGGTCACTTGCGTTTCGTCACCGGCTTTCTTGCCGACCAACTGTTCTTCAAAGCCTGGAATGAACATGCCGGAGCCGAGCACCAACTGCGCGTCGTCATCGGTGCCGCCCTCAAATGGTTCGTCATCGACCTTGCCGAGGTAATTCATGGTGATGCGGTCACCGTCGGCAGCTTTGCCTTTTTTCTCAGCGTATTCAGCAGCCGATTGCGCGACCTGCTTTACCTGCTCTTCGACTTCCTCGTCGGGGATGTCCACGACTTCGCGTGTGATCTTGATGCCAGAATAGTCTTTGACTTCGATGTCCGGGATCACTTCGTAATTGAGCGAAAACTCAAAGTCCGTCTGACCGTCGAGCACTTTTTGCGCCTCACCCTCATCCTCGGTCATGTCGACTTCGGGTGGCGTCGCGGACTTTTCGCCACGATCGGACAGCACGCTGCGCGGCGTCTCGTTCAAAATCTCGTTGACGATCTCCGCCATGAACGATTTGCCATACATCTTGCGCAGATGGTTGGCGGGCACTTTGCCCGGGCGGAAACCCTTCAACTGAACCTTGCCTTTGGCGTCGTCGATTTTCTCGGCGAGTTTGGTTTCAAGATCGGCCTTCGGTACCACAATCTTGATCTGTCGCTTCAAGCCTTCGTTCAGCGTTTCTGTGACCTGCATGGTTCACCCTTCAATCATTGTCTCTTCGCGCCTTGCCGGTTTGCCTTGCGGCAGACGCCTTGTTCTTCATTTTTTGGCCGTGGGCCGGTGGTGCGGATAGAGGGAGTCGAACCCCCACGCCTTGCGGCACTGGAACCTAAATCCAGCGCGTCTACCAGTTCCGCCATATCCGCTTAACCGCGCAACCATCCGGTCGTCAGTGGCGCGGTCTATAACACCGGCTTCGCGCGGTTCAAACACTAAATGGAGCCGTTTTGGCGCTAGTAGAGCCGTTCGGTGACGATGTTCACGCCATCTTGGCGAAACGCCTTGATCTGGCCCGTTCCGCCCGTATCGACGGCGACCACCACGGTGGTCATTTCACCGTCGCGCATGCGTCGCTCCAACTCGGGTGCCAACCGCTCATTGGTATAAAAGCGGTCGGTGCCGAAATTGACACTCACGCTCCATCGCGTTTGCGAACCCGACTTGCTCGACCCCGCCACTTTCCCCCCGCAGAAACAGGCCATCTCCCGGCGGCGTGGCGAAGGCAGCAACCGGCTTGTGGAAGCCGTCGTCACCGGGTTCAAAGGTTACAAACACCTCGCGTCCGAAATCCGGAAATTGCTCATGATCGCCATCCCCAAAACCGACTGCGGGCACAAACACGTTGCTGGCAGCATAGTTGAGCCGGACATACCGACCGCGCAGGAGGTCGCGCGGATCGACGGGTTCGGTCTTGAGCACAAGCTCATTGCCATCGCGCAGTATGCTCGCGCGGCTTTCAATCATCCAAGCGATGAGCCCGCAAAGCAGCAGGGCCGCCAAAAGCGCGCCGGGAAGCAGAAATGGCTTCGGTTTTACGGAGAGGCTCGCTGCATTACTCATCGCCAGTTTCCTTTTCGGCCACAGCCGCAGCTGCGCCTGCGAACCGCTTTTCAACGCGGTAGAAAACAAAGGCCAACGCAGCGAGCACGCCACTGACCACGAACAACACGCCCGATGAATTCAACATGCCGATGATGGTGTCGCCAAACAGGATGAACACTTCACCGAGAAACAGCGCATAGGAGAGGTAGCGCACCCTTCGATGCTGAGCGCCATGTATAAAGAGCGTGAACACGGCGAATGCGATCCCGTAGACCACGGCAAGGAGCAAAAGCAGGCTGTTGCCAAACAGAATGTGCAGCGCCGCAATCGCCGCAAGCCCAATCGTAAACGAGGGGCCAACGCCAATCCGGCGCAACAGCGCCCGGTTTTCAATGATGCCCGCCCGGCGACGCCAGACCCAGAGCAATCCCACGGCGCTGAGTAGAACCGCATGCCAAAAGATCGCGCGCACAATCACTGGAAGTGATTGATAGATATCGACAATCACCTCGACGACTTCACTCACAAATGGCGCGAGCCCGACCGCCAGCGCCAAAAAGCAAACCCACCGCAGGCGGCGATCAT
>JBCBHR010000392.1:0-2225 GCA_038525365.1 Pseudomonadota bacterium
AGGTTTGCGCGACGATGTAGTCGGCTTCATCGCTCGCCAATAAAAAATCGTCATGCCCGTCAGGTTTTCCGCCACGCCGATGCAGCCGTAGGGAACGCCATCGCCGATTTCGGCGGCGCTTTGTAGCGCTCGTTTCATATCGATATCGGCGATGGCGACCTGCGCCCCCTCTCGGACGTAGGCTTCGGCAAAAGTGCGCCCGATGCCGCGGCCGGCACCTGTGATCAGAGCGTTTTTGCCGACAAGACGTTTCATGCGATCCGCGATCCGTTGTCGTCGAATTTGTGGATCTGGCTCGCTTCGGGCGTCAGATGCACGGTGTCGCCGTGCTTGATGCTGAGTTCGCCACCGGCGCGCACCGTCATCGGATCGCAGCCCGCAATCCCGTGAACGTGGATGAATGTGTCGGAACCCAGATGCTCGGCAACGCCGACCGTGCCAGTCAACGCGCCCTTCTTTGCTTTGGTTGAGACTTCGATGTGCTCTGGGCGAATGCCGATTGTCCGGCCACCCAAGCGGCCCGCTTCTTCGCCTTCGATGAAGTTCATTTTCGGTGAGCCGATGAAGCCAGCGACAAACTTGTTGCGCGGTGCACGGTAGAGGTCGAGCGGCGAACCAACCTGCTCGATCACACCCGCCTGAAGCACGACGATCTTGTCAGCCATGGTCATGGCTTCCACCTGATCGTGTGTGACGTAGATCATCGTCGTCTCAAGACGGTTGTGCATCTCGCTGATTTCCAGACGCATGCCGACACGCAGCGCGGCATCAAGGTTCGACAGTGGCTCATCGAAAAGGAAGGCCGTGGGGTCCCGGACGATGGCGCGGCCGATGGCGACGCGTTGGCGCTGGCCGCCGGAAAGCTGGCCGGGCTTGCGATCCAGATAGTCGGTCAGGTTGAGTGCCTTGGCCGCCGCCTGAATGCGCTGTTCCTGTTCGGCCTCACTCATGCCCGCCATGCGCATGGGGAACGCTATGTTCTTGCGTACTGTCATGTGCGGGTAGAGCGCGTAGGTTTGGAACACCATCGCAAGGCCGCGCTTTGACGGCGAGACTTCGGTGACGTCCTTGTCATCAATCAGGATGCGGCCGGACGTTGTCTCCTCCAAGCCCGCGATCAGGCGCAATAGCGTGGACTTGCCGCAGCCCGACGGACCAACGAACACGGCGAACTCGCCATCCTCGATCGTCAGGTCCAACGGTGGGATGACCTGTGTATCGCCAAAATTCTTGGTGACGTTTTCAAGCGTGATGCGGCCCATGGTCGTTTCCTATTTCACAGCGCCGAAGGTCAGACCTTGGACAAGTTGTTTCTGGCAGAACCAGCCGAGCACGATGATCGGGCCAACGGCGGCGGCGGAGACGGCGGACAGGCGCCCGAAAAACAGGCCTTCTGGCGCACGGTTGCCTTCGATAAGCTTTGACAGGGTCGCGGCGTCAGTAGTGGTAAGGCGGACGGTCCAATAGGCCTCGTTCCAGCAGAAGATGAAGATCAAGAGCGCCGTTGAGGCGATGCCGCCCCAGGCGAGCGGGATCAGAATTTCTTTGACTTCGCCCCATGTGTTCACGCCGTCCATCTGGCCCGCTTCGATGATCTCCTTGGGGATCTCCTTGAAGTAAGTGAACAGCATCCAGATCGCGATCGGCAGGTTGATCAGGCTGAGGACAAGGATCAGCAGAAAGTGCGTGTCGAAAATGCCGAGGAAATTTTTGGTCAAGAACGTCATCGGATAGAGCACGGCGGCTGCCGGAAGCATCTTCGTGGAGAGCATCCACATCAAGATGTCTTTGGTGCGTCGCGTCGGATTGAAAGCCATCGCGTAAGCGCAGGGAATGCCGACAAAGAGCGTGAAAACGGTGGCAAAGACCGAGGTGATGACCGAATTGATCGCAAAGCGCCAATAGTCATAGTTCTCTGTCATGTTGATGTAGTTTTCGAGCGTCGGCGTGAAAAAGAACAGGAACTCGGGCTTCACCGCGTCAGCGTCCGTCTTGAAGCTGGTGAGCACCAGCCAGAAGATCGGGAAGAAGAACAGGAGCCCAACGGCCCACGCCAAAACCGGGCGACCGTATTTTCCGAACCGCGTCGTTTGCGCGACAATTGCCATCGATCCGCTCCCCTATTCCATCAGTGTCTTGCCAACCATGCGCAGCAGGAAGATTGCGACGATGTTGGCGAGGATGACCGCGAAGATGCCCGTGGCGCTGGCTGCGCCGATGTTGTT
>JBCBHR010000393.1:0-2225 GCA_038525365.1 Pseudomonadota bacterium
CTTGTGAGCTGGAGAACGCCGCCCAGCAGGCCGGGGCGAATATTGGAGCGTTTCTCAATCCCGCCCTGTTTGGGGTCCCGTTCCTGATCTGGTGGTGGTTCCGTGGATTTCGCGCTGAGGCGGCGTTTTGGCCGCTGCTGGTGTGGACGGCGCTTGTGGCGCTCATCATTCTCGCTCGGATCGTTAATCCGTGAGCTTTTATCTGTGTGATATCTATGATATCAAATGGGAATGAGTGACCTATTGATCAGAAATGTCCCCCCGGCTTTGCAAAGCGATCTGAAAGACCTTGCCAAAAAGCATGGGCGTAGCCTTTCCGATGAAGCCAAGGATCTCCTGACGCATGCACTCCTGCATGCCAAGTCAAAGCCGACCAAGGATCGCAATGCATTTGAGATTTTGCGCGAGGTGTTTGCAGGCTCAATGATGGCGGATGAGGAGCATGAGGAATTCATCAAAGACGTCGAGGAAATGCGTCGTGACGAAGGTCGTCGCGTCGATTACCCCTGATGATCGTCCTCGATACCAATGTGATTTCGGAAGTTCGCAGGCCGCGTTGCGACACAGGCGTATCTGCATGGTTCGCCCTTCAAGACTTGAGTGACTTGTTTCTGTGTGCGCCAACCGTCGCCGAGTTGTCGTTTGGAGGTCACAAAACTCTTCTGCGATACGGCAGTGATCGGTATCGGGCTGATCTGGTTGAACTCATGGACAACGTTTTCGCCGGGCGAATTCTCAAGTTCGGACATGCCGAAGCGTTTGCATTCGGCAGGCTTCGAGCGGACCGCGAAGCAAAGGCCCTGCCCACTCCCATCATAGACCTCCAAATCGCTGCGATCTGCATCGCCAATGGCGCGACCTTGGCGACGCGCAATGTCAGAGGCTTCGATGCGCTGGGGCTCGATTTGATCAATCCCTTTGCGCATGGCGAAAGCTGATTGAAAGCGCTTTGGTTGCGCGGTAGTCATCCGCTGGAGTTATCCTCTCACGCAAGGCTGCGGCATGTCCATTCACACACCTGAGCGCTTGCGGTCAGCAAGGTTTGCCGTCTCCGCCGCGTTTTTCGCCAATGGGATGATGATCGGCCATTGGGCGCCGAAAATCCCGGTCATGGTCGAGCGCCTTGGCATTTCAGAAGGGATGCTCGGGCGCATGATCATTTTGCTTGGCGTTGGTGCTTTGATCTCGCTGATTGCGGGTGCGTGGATGGTGACACGACTTGGTTCCGTGCGCGTGGTGCGCTGGACGTCGCTGTTTCTCGTGCCGTCGCTTGTCCTGATCACAATCACACCAACCGTGGTGACAACCGCCTTGGCAATGCTTTGGCTCGGCGCTTTTTTGGGGGCGATGGACAATGCCATGAACGCCAATGGCGTCGGCGTCGAAACCGCGCTCGGCAAGCCGGTGATGTCGTCATATCATGGCTTCTGGAGCCTCGGTGGGGTCTTTGGGGGCCTAACCGGCGGTGCGATGATCACGTATTTCGGCGAGATGGGGCACGCGTTGATTGTTACGATCATGGCGCTTGCCGTCGTCTTGTGGGCATGGCCGCGATATCTGCCGGATGCGGCCTCGTTTACGCAGGCCTCATCCGATGGAACTCAACCGGCCAAGTTTAAGGGTCTGCCACGCCATCCGGGCATTTACATCCTTGGCATTGTCACGCTGCTTGGATTTGCGCCTGAGGGCACGGTGATCGATTGGAGCGCGCTTTACCTTAAGGACGAACTCGGTGCGCCGCTTATCATCAGCGGCTACGCCGTTGCTGCCTTCTCAGCCACGATGGCTGCCATGCGCTTTTCCGGAGACAGCCTGCGCGGCATCTTTGGCGACCGGATGACGTTCATCGTTAGCGCTGCAGTGTCAGCGGTGGGGCTGGCGCTGGCGGGTTATGCGACCACGGTTGTCAGCGTATGCATCGGGTTCATGATCGCGGGTATCGGGATGGCCAATGTCGTGCCCATCCTGTTTTCAACCGCTGGCCGTTTTGACGGCCTTTCGCCTGCTGTCGGCATCGCGGTCATTACGGTCTTTGGCTATGCGGGCTTGCTTTTCATCCCGGCCTTTGTCGGCATAATCGCCGAGCACTATTCCATCGGATTGGTGTTCCTGCTCTGGGGTGGCATTGTCGGCGCGGTTGCAGTGTCCGGCTTCGTACTGCCGCAGATCTCAGGCAAGAAACAGTCCGGCGACCCTGTGGCTACAACATCGACGAGCGCATGAAA
>JBCBHR010000394.1:0-2222 GCA_038525365.1 Pseudomonadota bacterium
CTGGGGTTTTGTGCCTGGATGGCCTCAAACGTGCCAAGCGAAACGCTGTGCGCCACATCCATCTGGTTGGACGCTACGAGCTGGGCGCGGTTTTCTTCGCCACCAGACTCAAGGAAGATCACGCGTTGTGGCTCCGGAAGATCCTTGAAACCGGACTTTGCGCCCCACCAATCGTCATTGCGATCCCAAACCGCGCGGTTCGTCGCAATCGAGGAAAGCGTGTAGGGGCCTGTGCCAATCGGCGGGTCAAAGGCAAATGTCGCCGCGTCCTGACCGTTCCAGACGTGCTCCGGCATGATCAGGAAGGACCCGAAGATGCGCACGGAGAAATTGTCAAGGATGAAGCGCGGGTTGGAGTTTTTCAGCGTGAACTTCACAACTGCGTCGTTCATCTTCTCGACGCTTTCGACCTGCGCGCGGATGCTGGCCGCCTCACGTGCCGATAGATCTTCGTTTTCGAGCACCATGTTGACGGTAAACACGACGTCATCGGCGTTGAAGGCCTCGCCATCAGACCACATAACCCCCGGCTTGAGCGTAATGGTCCATTCGGTGGAGTCCTCATTGGCCTCATAGCGCTCGGCCAACCAGCTTTCGATTTGGCCGGTTTCGTAGTTCAAGATGAACAGTGGCTCCCACATCAACTGATGCGCGCCGTGCTGGCGTTTCACACCCGGCGTGAACCAGTTGAAATTGCCCGGATCTTTGATTGTGCGGTCAATGTCGAAGATGACAGTGTCTTCGCGCGCGACATCCTGCGCGGTCGCTGCCGTGATGGCGACTGCCGACACGGCAGCGGTCAAAATAATGGTCTTGATGGATCGAAGCATGGCTGAGAAACCTCCCAAGTCTTGAAGCCATTCCGGAATATGGAACCAGTGAATTCAGTGACCAGCACATCTGGCTGCTTTTTTTGCAACCTTTCTGCCCGCCCGAGCACCGGCTATATTTGTAGTCAATCACTGATCGCGCGCCTCAACAAGGTGGCGCGTCTGATCAGCGAACGTAATCAACGACGAGCACACGTGTGCGCTCCGGCAATGCCTCCTTCTTCAAAGTCACGGTGTGATCACAGGCGAAATCGACGTCCTCATCGTCGAAATGCGCCAAAAAGCTCTCGATCCACATCGTATTGCGTGGCTTGTAGGTCAGTGTCCGGAAGTGCATCGGGATCACCAGCTTGGGCTTTGCCGCGTGGATCATCGCCATCAGGTCCGGCAGTTCAATGGTGAGATAGCCACCGGCAAGGGCCAGCAGGATATCCACATCATCGAAAAATGCAGTCTGTGCCGCGTTGAGCGGATTGCCAACATCGCCCATATGCCCGATCTGCATGCCGTCGATGTCAAATTTGTACATCCCATTTTGGCCGGGAACGCCGCGTGGGTGATCGACCCATTCCGCTGCTTCCGTCGCCATCACGGTGATACCGGTCTTTGTGGTCACTTCGCCTTTGCCAAGCGCAACATCCAGCGCGTTGACGACTTCCGGCTCGCCGGGAATGAGGTCTGCACGGCAATGCGCATCGTCATCGTCAGATGATATGACGACGAGATCCGCGCTTTCCGTCATTGGCGCATAGCCAACGCCGTCCGGCGTGTACGGATCGGTGATGATCGACGTGCCGTCAGATGCCGTTATGCGAAAAGCGGCGTGGCCATACCACTTCAATTCCATACGCTGGTTTTCCCGCCTCAGTCAGTTGCCGCCCACATTGCGCGGGCTGTTTTCCATCGACACATCATCGCCCACTGGTCGGGCGTGATGCTGCCAATACCCCGTCGGATCATGGCCGCGACAGATGATGGCTTCAACGCCTTTTTTCCAAGCGTCATCCGTTATGCGCACCTCAGGCGGGCAATATCGAATGGTCAAGCCGCAACGTCGGCGGGTCGACATGTTTGCAAGTGAGCCATGGGCCAGCATGTCAGCGTGAAGCGATATTTGACCGGCTTTCAAGCTGTTGACGACAGGCGCTCCCAGATCATCGACGCCCACAAGCTCTTGATCCAATGCCGCGTGTCCCGTCGGTTTCTGCCATTCAAGAGCGCCCAGCGTGTGGGTGCCCGGGATGAAGCGCATGGCGGCATTGTCCTCATCGGCATCATCAATTGCAAGCCAGACGGTGACCGTGCGCGCCGGCGACAATTGCCAGAACGAGGCATCCTGATGCCATGGCACAACCTTGGGGTCACCGGGCTGCTTGCAGAAAAAATGCGCTG
>JBCBHR010000395.1:0-2219 GCA_038525365.1 Pseudomonadota bacterium
CTGAAATACGACATCACCGACAATTGCCAGCTGTCATTCGAGAAATAGGCCCCGTCCTGATAGGTGATCGGCGTACCGTTGTAATTGTAATCGCCCTGGTGGCGCAGACCCAGCGCGTGCCCGAATTCGTGCAAGACCTTCAAAACAACCAGTGCCAATGCGTAGGCGAGGAAGCCATCAAGCGTCATGAACGCGGAAAAGGATGCGATGAACACATCCCACTGGCGCTGCACGAGGAAAAGCGAAAATAGCCCCATCACTGCGGTGGCCAAAACGAACCAACGCGTGAACATCCATGACACAAGCGGCCAGACCACCTTAAGCATCGGCTCCGGCGCAAAGAGCGGCACGCGAAAAAACACATATGTATGGGCGGCCTGCATAAACGGCGACTTGCGGTTCTTCTCGGCGACCCCGGCAAAGGCACGCCAACCGCCCTGTTCAGGTTCAACGGTCAGTTGGCTTTCGCGCGCAAACTTTGCCGCCGCTTCCACATCGCTCAAGCTGACGACCTTACGTTTCATGGCCAGCATGCGGATGACCGCGCGCGCCGATCCCGCATGCCAGACCGAAAAGATGTCAAACAACCGATCCGTCAGCCGCACATATGTGTGGCGCACGGGATCGAAAATCATCCAGCGCGCTTCACCCGACACGCCGGTTTCAGCACAAGGGACGATCTGCAAAGATTGGCGCAGCTTCGGCAGGACATCGTCTGGAGGGCCGCTTTGCGCTGTCGCCGTCACGTCAGATGCCCGTCCATTGCCGCATTAACGCGATAGGACGGCGAAAGAGGTAGTAGCCCAGCGCGACGCTTCCCTTGGATACCCGCGCGGTGCCCCGTTGACCGAGCCTCAACGTCTCGCTTTGCCGGTCAAACGTCGCTTTCGCCAGATAAGCAAGCCGACCATCGGCGACCGGTTCGGCGCGAAAAGCGGCGGTCACAAACTGGGCATCAAAGGCCCGAAATGGATCGTGATCGGGGAACACACGCACCGACGAGCCGGGATCAAGTACGACAGAATCACCGAGCGCAACCTCGATGCGCAGTTCCAAACGCTCCGGATCGGCGATCTCCATGATGCGCTCACCGGTGGAAACCGGACGTCCCTGCCAGTCCTCGCGGGAGGCAAAAACGGCCGTCCCGGCAACATCGGCGCGCAACTGGCTGAGCTCGAATTGGCGCTTTGCTTCGGCCAACTCCGTCACGGCCAAATCCAGTTCAGCGCGCACGATAGAGAGGTCGCGACGCATATCATCCAGCAACGACGCACCCTGCAAGATTTGGCGTTGCCGCGCATCAGCCACCCGCGCTTCGCTTTCCGCGATTGCAAGGCGGCTGCGCAGATCAACATCATTGAATTGCACCAGCAAATCGCCCGGCGCGACACCCGCGTTGGGGGCCACCGCGATCTCATCAACCACACCATCAAAGGGCGCTGTCACGACAAACGGGTTCGCCGCCACCACTTCCATGGGCGCCAAGATGCTCATCGGTACGGGTATCGCCATTGCCGCCAGCGCCAGAAGCCCGCAAAGCGCAGCGGTGCGTCGCCGTGACACGATGCGCTTGGCCCTGTTGCGCTTTTGGTCAAAGAAGCTCCACGCATGTCCAAACGCCCCAGCCAGACGTTCAAGCATGACCACAGCTTCCGGCGCCAAAGGGTCTTGGCCGGGCAGAACAAGAATGCCAAGCCGCTGGCCTTCCAGATTATCGATGCGCGTCAATGCAACATGCGTTGCGGTGATGTCGCGGCCTTTGACGGGTTTGGCCTTGCGTCGATGGTCGGTCACTTTCGGCGTTTCGGCGTTCGTTTCCCGGTGCGGCCCAAGCCACGGCGCAATTTCAGCAGCCAAGGCGGTAATTGCGGGAGCCGTCGCCTCGACTTGCGTCACGCCGGAAGCTGCAACGGCTTTCCAAGTGTTCCGCTTCCAGCCGGGTACAAACAGGATCGCCTCACGGCCCGGCACCAGCTTCAAAACCTCATTGCAGATGAAGTATTGCAGGGCCTTCTCGGAACGGGCCTCGCGCAGATCCCCCTCGATCATCAAAAGGGTCTGAATTGGCGGTGCCTTGGCTGCTTGGGCAGCGGTCGGATTGGCATGAGGTTGCGGCGCGGATTTTACCTTGACGGTTTGACGCGCAAACCGCGGGTCGGCATTCACTGCAGTGCTCCGGTGGGCGTCACATCCACAGGCAGTGAAAATCCGGAGATCGA
>JBCBHR010000396.1:0-2201 GCA_038525365.1 Pseudomonadota bacterium
CATTGCAAAGATGGAATCAAAGTCATTGGCTGCCACCACAAGCGCGCGTTCTGCATGCTGCAAAGGTGACGCAAAGCCGCCGCAAACGACATCGCCCAGCACGTCGAAGATCACGACGTCAGTGTCCTCTAACAGGTGGTGTTCTTTCAGGAGTTTTACCGTCTGGCCAACCACATAGCCGCCGCAGCCAGTACCCGCTGGCGGGCCACCGGCTTCAACACACTGTACGCCGTTGTAGCCTTCAAACACGAAGTCTTCCGGGCGCAGTTCTTCGGCGTGGAAGTTCACCTGCTCCAGAATATCGATCACTGTTGGGATCAGGCTCTTGGTCAGCGTGAATGTGCTGTCATGCTTCGGATCACAGCCGATCTGCAATACACGCTTGCCGAGCTTGGAAAACGCAACGGCGAGGTTTGACGACGTCGTCGATTTGCCGATCCCGCCCTTGCCGTAGATCGCAAACACCTTCGCGCCGTCGATTTCCATCGTCGGGTCGAGATGCACCTGAACGCTGCCCTCGCCATCTTCCTGGTTCTGGCGCGCGGCGCGCTCAAGCGTTTTTGGATGGGTGAATACGTTCATGCTGCTTCTCCAACCGCAATGCCTTCAACGCGGTCTTCCAGTTCTTCGGTGGCGGCGCAGAGCGCATCCCATGTTTCATCGTCTGGCTGCCAGAAGGCGCGGTCGCGCGCTTCGATGAGACGGCCTGCAAGCTTGGCGCTCGACTTTGGGTTCAGTTCGGCCATGCGGCGGCGCATATCCGGGTCAAGCACGAAGGTTTCGGCGAGGTTTTGATAGACCCAAGGCGCGACTTGGCCGGTTGTGGCGGACCAGCCGAGCGTGTTCGTCACGTGCGATTCAATGGCGCGCACACCCTCAAATCCATTGTCGAGCAGCGGCTCGTAGAATTTCGGGTTAAGCGCCCGCGTGCGGCTTTCCAGAGCCACCTGTTCGCCAAGCGTGCGGACCTTGCCCTTGCCCGACGTCTGGTCGGATACGTAGACGCCTGCGTCCTTGCCGCCCGCCTTTTTGATCGCGCGGGAGATGCCGCCAAGCGTATCGAAATATTGGTCGATGGATGTGACACCAAGCTCGACCGACTCGACGTTTTGATAGGCCGCATCGACGTCCTTCAAAATTGAATGCAGCATGGCCGACTGGCGCACCGGCTTGCCATTGACGCCGTATGCAAACCCCTTGCGCGCGGTGAAAGCCTCGGCCAATTCGTCTTCATTGTCCCAAGCGCCACTGTCGATCAGCAGATTGACGTTTGCGCCGTAAGCGCCGTCGGCGTTGGAGAAGACGCGCAGTGCGGCGGTCTCGACATCGCATCCATGCTCTGCGGCATAGGCCAGCGCGTGCGCGCGGATTGGATTTTGCTCCAGCGGCTCATGGTCGGCCAACGCAGCAGCGAGGCTCGCCTCCGCAAGAAGCTTCGTCTGCAAGGGCAGAAGATCACGGAAAATGCCCGACAGCGTCATGACAACATCGACGCGAGCACGGCCAAGCTCTTCAAGGGGCAAGAGATCGGCACCGGCCAGTCGACCAAAGCTGTCAAAGCGCGGCTTTGCCCCGATCAAGGCGAGCGCCTGTGCAATCGGCGCGCCTTCGGATTTCAGATTGTCCGTGCCCCACAACACCATCGCAACTGTTTTCGGCATGGTGCCATTGTCGGCAATCAGACGTTTGAGCAGACGCTCGGCCTGTTGCGTTCCGTCTTGCACGGCAAACGCGCTCGGCAGCCGAAAAGGATCAAATCCGTGGATATTGCGCCCCGTCGGCACGACATCGGGCGAACGGACAATGTCACCGCCTGAAACAGGGCGGATGTATCCACCATCAAGCGCATGGAGCAGCGCTGGCAACTCGTGATCCTTGGCGAGGTTTTCATCAAGCCTTGTGAGGACGTCAGCCTGATCCGGCGCATCAAGATCAATGCCTGCCTCAACCATCGCGTCACGCGCGGTTTCAATCATGTCGGCACGCGCATCGGCGGAAACAGGTTCGCCGACCACATGCAGACCGTGCGGGATCAGCGCGGTCTCATATTCATGGAGGTCATGGGCGAGCTTTGGCACTTCGGTCAGGCCCTGCTCACTCCATGATGCGTGCTCATCGGCAAGGCGGGGCTCTACAAGGGTTTGCTTGACCTGAAATCGACGATTGACCGCTGGCGCGCAAGCGAGCCGGAGGCAGTTGAC
>JBCBHR010000397.1:0-2199 GCA_038525365.1 Pseudomonadota bacterium
CGCGCGCTTCCGGTTCCATGCGGGCGGAAACGGCGCGCGCTTTTGTCAGCGAACGGCTCATCGCCCATGGCTTTGATGCGGTGGGCTTTGCGTCGGCGGCCGATGACGACGACCGCCCACAACGGCTGAAGGCCTTCATCGAAGCCGGGCGTCACGGGTCCATGGCCTGGATGGCGGAAACGCTTGAGCGCCGCGCCAATCCGCGGGCGCTATGGCGGGACGCAAACACCATCATCATGACGGCGATGAACTACGCGCCCGACACCTATGATCCGCTCGCCGCGCTGGAACACCGCAGCAATGCGACGATTTCTTGCTATGCCCACAATCGCGATTATCACGATGTCATCAAAGGCAAGCTGAAGCAGGTTGCGGGGCAATTTGCGGCCAAGACGGGTGCCGAGGTCAAAGTGTTTGTCGACACCGCACCGCTGATGGAAAAGCCGTTGGCGCAATCGGCTGGGCTCGGCTGGCAGGGCAAGCACACCAATCTGGTGAGCCGCGAGCTCGGCTCATGGTTTTTTCTCGGCGCAATCCTGACCGACATGGACTTGGCGACCGATGCGCCCGAAATTGACCATTGCGGTTCGTGCCGGGCCTGTCTTGATGTTTGCCCAACCGACGCTTTCCCCGCGCCCTACCAACTCGATGCGCGCAGGTGCATCTCATACCTGACCATCGAACATGATGGCCCAATTGACCCGGCGCTGCGCCCGGCGATGGGCAACCGTATCTACGGATGCGATGACTGTCTGGCGGTGTGCCCATGGAACAAGTTTGCGGCGGCGGCGCGCGAGGCCAAACTGATGGCGCGAGACGACATGGTTTCTCCGCCACTGGTGGAGCTTTTGGCTTTGGATGACGCGGCATTCCGTGCGCGTTTTTCAGGTTCGCCGATCAAGCGGATCGGCCGCAATCGCTTCATCCGCAATTGCCTGATCGCTGCGGGAAATTCCGGGGATGCGACGCTCGTGCCACCTGCGCGGCACCATTTGAGTGACACCAATTCGACCGTGCGGGGAGCGGCGGTCTGGGCGTTGAAGCGTTTGATGTCTGATGCTGAGTTTTACGCGCTGCGCGCGATGGCTTGTGCAAGTGAGACGGACGCCAGTGTCATCCGCGAATGGGAGATGGAGATTGAGTTATATGGCTGACTTTTGGCAGCAAGAGAATGTTCTCATCTTTGGTGCCGGGTTTTCAGGCCGGGCATTTGCACGTCTGGCGCTGGCGGCAGGCGCGACGGTCACGGGCACCACACGGTCTGCCGAAAAAGGTGAGGCGCTCGCCGCTGATGGGATCACGCCGCTCGTCTTTGACGGCTCCATTACATTCGATGTGGAGGCCGCGCTGGCGCAAGCCTCGATCATCGTCATGTCGATTGCGCCGGGCGAGACGGGCGATCCCGTGTTGTCGGAGTTGTCTGGGGCCCTCGCCGCCTCGCCTGCGCACTGGATGGCGTATCTTTCGACCGTCGGCGTCTATGGCAACCATGATGGCGCATGGGTCGATGAAGACACCGCGCCAAAGCCGGTTTCAACACGCTCCATCCAGCGCGTGGCGGCGGAAGCCCAATGGCGGGAACTTGCTGATCAGGCCCGCAAGCCGCTCGCAATCCTGCGCTTGTCCGGCATTTATGGCCCGGGGCGCAACGGCTTGGTCAATCTGGACATGGGCACCGCGCGACGGCTCGTAAAACCCGGCCAGGTGTTCAACCGCATTCATGTGCATGACATTGCACGTGCGCTGATCTTCCTCGGTGCGCGGCAGGCGGACGGCATATTCAATGTGACCGACGATCTGCCAGCTCCGCCTCAGGATGTTGTCGAATACGCAGCGACTTTAATGCAATGTGATGTGCCTCCTCCGATTGATTTTGAGACTGCCACATTGTCGCCCATGGCGCGGTCCTTCTACGGTGAAAACAAACGCGTCTCGAACGCGAAGATAAAAGAGATGGGGTTCGCCTTTGACTATCCGGATTACCGCACAGCGTTTTTACGCATGTGGAACGAAGACACTTGGCGCGGCTAGGCTTGCGCTCGCAACGACATCACTGATCGCCGTTTTGACACTGGACGCTGCCGCCCAGTGCGGTCGGGCGTCATGGTATGCGCTTAACTCGCAAACCGCTTCGGGCGAAATGATGAACCCGAACGCCTACACCGCGGCGCACCGCAGCCTGCCCTTTGGCACCAAGGT
>JBCBHR010000398.1:0-2195 GCA_038525365.1 Pseudomonadota bacterium
CTTGGCGGGCGCAAACGGGTCGAGTGTCGATTTGTTTTTCCCGGCCGTATAGACGCGTCGCTCGACTCCGATCTTGTCGATGGCCTCCACAAAGCCGAAGCCTGCCGAAATGACGCCGATGGACCCAACGATGGACGACGGGTCGGCAAAAACCTCATCACCCGCACATGCGATCATGTAGCCTCCGGACGCCGCAACGTCTTCGCAGAACACCAACACTTCCTTGTCGTGCTCCTTGGCCAGATCTCGAATGCGCTTGTAGATCAGGCGCGATTGCACGGGCGAGCCGCCGGGCGAGTTGACCGCGAGCGCCACAGCAGGCGCTTCTTTCATCTTGAACGCGCGCTCCAGGTTTTGTGCGCAGGAGGCAAGCGAAAGCGTCGGGTTGAACGTCGAACCGCCTGCGGCGATCATGCCCTGAAGCCGGACGACTGGCACCGTCGGCACGTCATTACGGAACCGTTTCGGCAGGAGTTTCGATAGACGTTTGAGCAAGACACAGTCCCCTTGATAGACGCTGATCGTCGGTAGGCACGTAAGTGTTCACGCGCTGCATGCAAGGTATTGCGGTCTCACTTCGCGCGGCTTGTCAGGGCAGGGAGGTTTCGGCGTAGCGCGCTGGATTGGGGATCACAATGGGTGCGGCGCCGCCTTCGGTTTGCGTGGCCATCGCTTGGAAGTATCCCTCCGGATCACGGTCCAGTGCATACATTCGTGTTGCGGCATATTCCCAATAGTAAGAAGCCAGACTGCGTGGCAGGTCCGCAAGATCAATATCACCCAAGTCATCCATCGCCGAAGGGCGAATTGCATCAACCGTAGCGCTCGCAAGCATAAGATCGTCCGAGCTGACGGTGCGCGCCACTGCTGGCACCGAGACGCGCGGTGCATTGTCGATGGTGGCGCGTATTTCGCCAACCGTGCGTGCTGGCTGGTGCGGCTTGAACGGCGCCGGTGCGACGGACGCGGTGACGGTCTCGCGGTCCGGCCGAGCCACTATCATGATCTCGTCATCTGGCGCCGGTTCGCCTGCATTGGGCAGCAGATCGCCAAACGGCCATGCGGCACGCAGTTCTTCCGCCGTCATGTCCACCACATTCACGTCGATGTCATCATTGGCGCCTTTGACGCGGTAAAGGCAGCGCTTCTTGTTGCAGTTGATGTGGCTGCCAAACTGCCAGATGCCATAGGTTTCCCAATTGCCCTTCGGAAAGTGGCCCGTGATGTCGGCCTTGAAGCGGGCATACCAAAGCGGAAGCCGCGACAGGACGGGATAGTCTTCGCGGTTGTTGGCGATGAACTGTGCTGTCGAACCGTTGGTGTAGAGCATCGGCCAGCGGCCAAGGCGCTTTTCGACGTAGATAGCAAAGCGCTCAGCGTCTTTCAGCGACATCCATTTGTCTGGATCATTGTCCTCGATGTCGATGACGACGATATCGTCGGGTTGCGGGTCGGCATAGCTCAGGAAGTGTTGGGCTTGCTGGATCGGGTTTCCGGGCCGGCCGAGGTGGTAGGCGCCCCATTTCATGCCCAACGCTTTGGCGAGCGATCGGCGGGTGTTGTAAAGCTCACGGGCAACGGAATAGCGCCGCCACTTTTCGCGGCACAACGTGCGTTCGGTGTTGTTGCCGCGGCAGCGATATTTGGCAGGCAGGCCGTCTGATGCCTTGTGAATGAAGCCGACAACGCGCTTGTTTTTGGCGATTTCGACAAGGTCGAATTCGTTGAACTCATATCCATCGAGCACCAGAGCGCGGCTCTTCTCACGCCATGGGTACAGGAATTCCGACGCCATGGCGACGGGTGCGCTGAGCATGACCGCGCACAATGCTGCCAGTGCAACAAGTCTCATTTTATCCGCCATCAGACGCGCCCCGGCCTGTTTCATTGCGGTATTGTGAAAGATGAGGGTTAACAGTCTGGAAACCCTGATTTTTCACTCGCTCTCTACAGAGGTTAACGAGAGATTGTGACAGTCCATAATTGACGTTTACGTAAAATGCAGATAAGCAAACTCAACCTTGGGAGGTCTTCATGTATCGCGCGCCAGTCAGCGAAATCTCGCACACATTGAAAGCAGTCTCGGGTCTCGGCGATGCCTTGGCCAATGGCACCGCAGGTGATCTCACGGAAGACCTCGTTGAGGCGATCCTCGAGGAAGCCGGCAAGTTTGCGACCGACCGGATCGCGCCGCT
>JBCBHR010000399.1:0-2182 GCA_038525365.1 Pseudomonadota bacterium
GCCGTTTGCGCGTTGGATTGAAGTGAGGGCGGCAGCCTCAATCATCACCGCCTTTTGGTGTCAACAGGCCAAGTTCTTCCAGATCGATGTCTTCAAGCGGGTCTTCGTCTTCGGTCAACTGATCGGGATCGATGCTGGGCGCACCAAGGGCGAAGTCTTTCGGCAGACGCGATGACAAAAGGCCCGCAGCTTTGAGTTCGTCCATGCCTGGTAGGTCACGCACTTCCGACAGACCGAAATGATCCAGAAACGCCAGTGTGGTTCCGTAGGTCACCGGGCGGCCGGGGGTCTTGCGTCGTCCGCGCAGCTTGATCCAGCCGCTTTCCAAAAGCACATCCAGCGTGCCCTTTGACGTCTCGACGCCACGTACTTCTTCCATCTCCGCGCGCGTGACCGGTTGATGGTATGCGATGATCGCGAGCACTTCGAGTGCTGCCCGCGACAGTTTGCGCACCTGTGTCTGCTCGCGGCTCATCAAAAACGACAGATCAGGCGCGGTGCGAAACGCCCACGCGTTGTCGATGCGAACAAGATTGACGCCGCGCTTTTCATAAAACTGCACGAGTTCCGCGATGACTGCTTCAACGGACACACCGTCCGGGAGCCGTTCGGCCAGCGCCTTTTGCGGAACTGGTTCGGCAGACGCAAAGAGCAACGCTTCCGCCATGCGTACGGCCTCCAAGAGCGCCATACGCGTTGCCGGATTGTCGGAGACCGTGGTCGTGGTCGCATTTCCATGGCCAACATGGTTGTCTTCATACTCAGCGCGCAGTTCGTCGAGGTTCACCACCTCGCCGTTTTCATGTCCGGTTTCGTCAGTCATGTCTGCGCCCCTGCACCGTCATTGTGTTCATTTTCCTGTGCGCGTGTGGCGTTGCGCATCATGATGGGCGCAAACGCGCCTTCTTGGCGCAAGACCAACTCGCCCTCGCGCACCATTTCAAGGCTGACTGCAAAAGCGCTGGCAAGCGCACTGACGCGCTCCTTGGGGTCATCGACAAGCTGGATGAGAAATTGATCGAGCGCTGCCCAATCATCGGCGACGCCCATGTGGCCCAACATGCGCTGGAGCATGGATCGTGCATCTTTCAGCGACCAGACTTTGCGATGATGAATAACCACCTCGTCGCCGAGATCGCGTTGCCGGGACTGCGCATAGGCCGACAAAAGATCAAACAACGAGGCATCAAATTCGCTGCGCTTTTCGACAATGACCGTCTCCGGTGCGCCACGTTGAAACACATCACGACCGAGCCGGTGCCGGTTGATCAGCTTCGCCGCCGCGTCGCGCATGGCCTCTAGCCGCTGCAGCCGAAATTGCAGCACAGCAGCGAGTTCCTCGCCACTTGGCTCATCGCCGGACTTTGGCTGGGGGATCAGCAGCTTTGATTTCAGGAATGCGAGCCAAGCAGCCATCACAAGATAGTCCGCAGCCAATTCCATGCGCACGGCACGCGCCTTGTCGATGAATGCCAGATATTGACGGGCCAGTTGGAGAACCGAAATCTGCGTCAGATCAACTTTCTGGCTTCGTGCCAAGTGCAGCAACAGATCAAGCGGGCCCTCAAAGCCACCGACATCGACCAGAAATGAGGGATCGTCCGTTGTGCGTTCCGGCCCATTGTCCTGCCAAACGGCGTCCATCGGCGCTGCCTTCGGCGATACTTTGCCCTCGGATGTCTTCGGCTGCTCGTTCATATGCACCAGCGTTTCGCCGGTGCTGCGCCGATGACATCAGGTCATGCGGTCGCGCTTACCAGCCGATTGAACCTTTCCCGCACAACGGCGATCTCATCGCCGTCGGTCGGTGTGCTCCGGAGAAGGTTGGTCGCAGCCTCAGCGCGGTCAAGCGCCTTGCCATCTAGCCATCCGGTAGCTTCCGCTACAGGTACCATTTCGTCCATCACACCGTTGCAGTGTAGAACGACATCGCACCCGGCGGCAAAAGAAGCCTCAGTGCGGGCCGCAAAATCCCCAGAAAGTGCATGCATGGACAGGTCATCGGTCATCAACAGGCCGTCAAAACCGATATGACCGCGAATCACGCGGTCAATCACGGTAGACGACGTGGTTGCGGGATTGTCCGCATCGTAAGCCGTGTAGACCACATGCGCGGTCATCGCCATCGGCAGATCGGCATGTAGCCGGAATGGCTCAAAGTCGATCTTTTCCAGCGTTTCAG
>JBCBHR010000400.1:0-2178 GCA_038525365.1 Pseudomonadota bacterium
CTGCCGTTGGACTACAGTCTGGTACGCTGGCCCGCGTCTGCCGAGCAGGAGGCCGAAACGCGCGGCTTTCGGGTGATTGTTCCAGTTCGTCCCGGCTATGGCAAAAGCGATCCCCTTCCCGCCGCGATCAATTACCAGGATGGGTGTGTTGATGATTGGAAGACGCTGCTCAGCCATGAAGGCGTGACCCACTGTCCAGTGATCTCACTGGGCGATGATGCGCACCGCGCTTTTTTATTTGCTGCCGCTGCGCCGGAGACTGTCACAGCAATCATCGCCTGCGGCGGCGTTCTGCCGCTCACACGTCGAGAGCAATATGAGCGCATGGCCAAGTGGCACCGCTTCATTCTGGCCGGCGCGCGATACACGCCGCACCTTGTACCCTTCATGGTCAAGGCGGGCTTCATGCTCGCGCGCAAGATCGGCAAGCGCGGCTTTCTGCATGCCGTCTACGGGCAATCGTCGGCCGATGTGGCGACCTTCGAAGACCCGGAGGTCTTTGAAGCGATGGTCACCGGTTCAGAGACCGCGTTGTCAGAAACACACTCGGCGCATGAAAGCTTTTCACGCATTGTGATCGACCAACAGCGCGATGACTGGTCGTCTGTGCCGGCAGACCTTGCGGGCAAATTGCCCGTCCATTTCATCAACGGCGCGCATGATCCGGAGGTGCCAATGGCCACTTTGGCGGAGTTTCAGGTGGATTATCCATGGATCGACTACCGCGTCTACGAAGATGCGGGCCAGCTTGTTTTCTTCCGCCATTGGCGTGATGTGCTGGAGCTTGTCGAAACATATCTGCCCTAACGTCATGACTACCCCATCTGGGGTATGACCGCCCCGCCCTTCACATGCACCCTGCCGATACTTGAACGTGGAGGGCAGCATGGAATCCATTCTTGATTGGGGACAACAATATCCCAACGTGTTGCGCGCCATCGGCGTGACCGGCTTTTGCTTTTACATCACGTCGTTCTTTGGTGTTCAGCGTGGGCTTATATGCGGCAACAGCATGCTCTATTCGATACTCACGGTTTCGGCGGCCACATGCGTTCTCATCAGCTTGATCGGAGAGTTCAATCTCGCGTCTCTTCTGATCAATGTCAGCTTTGTCAGTTGCGGCGTGTTCGGCATCTACCGCCGCCTGACCAACAAAGCGGCCCAGCCAAACCAACAGGGCGCCGAAACAAAAATGGTGCCCGCCGAGTAGCGCGCACCATCTTGGTCGTCAGGTCTGACTGATGCTTCAGCCGCAAATCTCGAACACGCCGTCGATTTTTTCAGCGTCCGTGCACAAAATGCCGCCCCATGTGTAGGCAGTACGGCCATCTTCGAACTGGATTTCAAACCAGTCATAGCCACGGAATGTGTTGCCCGCGTTTTGCAGGATTGTGACGGGCGTGTCCTTCAGGATTGAGCCTGGGCTGGAAAAATCTGTGCCCGGCCCGGCACGCAGGCGCCCGCCGCGCGATTTGCCCGTGATGAGGCTTTCAACGCCCGCAATATCTTCATTTTGTGCCGGTGTTTCCAGCGCGGCGACTTCTGTAGCCGCAGGTTCGGCTTGCGGTTCAACGGCAATGACCGGCGCGGTTTGGCTCAGCGCAGCGTCGGCAAGCGACGAGGCAGGCGTTTCAAGCAGCGGCTGAACGGCGGCAGGTGCCTCTGCGCCAGTGCCGGAACTTGGCTGGATTGTACCACCGGCAGGCGTCGTTGCCGTGACTGTTGCGTCAACAACTGCGTCAGCCTGCGGGAGTGTTTCCGGGGTCGCTTCCGCAGTTTCGGTTGCTGGCGTCGGTGTGGGTGTGGGCGTGGTCGTCGGTGCGGCTTCTGCGACTTCCGCCTCCTGCGCAGCAGGCGCGGCGACCGGTGCTTTTTCGGTAGCCGCTTCTTCGATCATCGCAGTGCAATTGGCGGTCGTTTCACCCACCACCAGCGTCAGCGCATCGCCATCGCGGGTCAGGCTCATCGCATCATCAGAACGTTCCCAACGCGCGTCACCCGCGCCGGTCAGACGCTTGAAGCCGGTGTTGTCAAAAACATTTGCGTAGGAATTGTCGGCGCCGACGGCCACGATAAAATTACCGTCGCACTCAAACTTTTGCTCCGCGGCAAACGCTGAGCTCGGTGCCGCCATCATTGGCATTGCCGCAACGCTGGCAAGCGCAAGTGCCTTCACAC
>JBCBHR010000401.1:0-2159 GCA_038525365.1 Pseudomonadota bacterium
CAGGAAATCTGCAAGAAGTATGATGTGTTGCTGATCATCGACGAAGTTGTGTGCGGCATGGGTCGCACAGGCACATGGTTTGGGTATCAGCACTACGGCATTGAGCCGGACATGGTGACGATGGCGAAGGGCGTGGCATCAGGCTACGCGGCGATTTCATGCCTCGTGACGACAGAGGCCGTCTTTGACGAGTTCAAGGGCGATATGGCTGACCCGATGGACTATTTCCGCGATATTTCCACATTTGGCGGCTGCACATCCGGCCCGGCGGCGGCGCTCGAGAACATGCGCATTCTGGAAGAGGAAAACCTCTTGGAGAACACTGCGTCGATGGGCGAATACCTGCTCGACCAATTGGAAGTGCTGAAGGGCAAACATGCCGCCATCGGCGATGTGCGCGGCATGGGTCTGTTCTGCGGCGCAGAACTGGTTTCCGACCGTGAGACCAAAGAGGCCGCGCCAGAGGCCATGGTTCAGGCGGTCGTGGCGGACTGTTTCGCTCACAATGCCGTCGTCATCGGCGCGACCAATCGTTCATTGCCCGGTCTCAACAACACGCTTTGCTTCTCGCCAGCGCTGATCGCGACCAAGTCCGACATCGACGAAATGGTTTCGGCGGTGGACGGCGCGCTGACGCGTGTGTTCGGCACAGCTTGATTTTTCGCAGATCGTTTAGGCCAGATTGAAGATTTCGCTTTCAATCTGGCCTTATTCAACGCTATTTGGTTCTTCCCAAGGGGAGAATTGGTTTGGCGATTCCCGTCGACATGTTTTTCATGGATCCGAGCTACAGGGGCACCCTGCAGCACCAGATTCAACGGATGGTCACGGAAGGCATCGTCAACGGCCGTTTCCTGCCCGGCGACAAGCTTCCATCAAGCCGCAAACTCGCCAACCATCTGGGCGTCAGCCGCATCACGGTCACGCTTGCCTTCACAGAGCTCGTGGCCGCCGACTATCTAAGCTCCAAGGGCCGCTCCGGCTATTTCGTTTCGCATTCCGCGCCAAAGCGCAACGTCTTGCAGGTGCCGAGCGAAGCCATCGTTTCCAAGGTGGATTGGGGCAAGGCGATTGCGAAGCCTCACAGCGGCCACATGCTCCTCGACAAGCCTGCCAACTGGCACGACTACCCGTATCCATTTGTCTACGGACAGGTGGATGAGCGTATTTTCGATCACACCAATTGGCGCCTTTGCGCGGTGCAAGCACTTGGGCGGAAAGTGTTTTCCGAGGTGACCTCGGATGCCTATGAGCGCGATGATCCGGAGTTGATCAAATATATCGTGCGCAACACGCTGCCGCGCCGGGGCATCGCCGCCGAACCCGATGAAGTGCTTATCACGATGGGCGCGCAAAATGCACTTTGGCTATGCGGCAGTGTGTTGCTCGACAAGGGCTACAAGGCGGCAATGGAAGACCCCGGCTATCCGGGTCTTCGCGCGATTTTGCGCATGACGGGATGTGAGATCACAAATCTTCCTATCACGGATACCGGCCTGAAGATTGATGCCATCACGCCGGAAACGGATGTGATTTTCGCAACGCCGAGCCACCAGAGCCCGACGAACATCACCATGCCGCTGGAGCAGCGTCAGGCACTGCTTGAGCGCGCTGCGGCCAATGATCAGGTGATTGTCGAGGACGATTACGAGTTTGAGATTTCGTTCTTCAATTCGCCTGCGCCTGCGCTGAAGTCGATCGACCGCGATGGGCGTGTCATCTATATCGGCTCGTTTTCGAAATCACTCTTTCCGGGCCTGCGGCTAGGCTATGTGGTCGGTCCGAAGCCTTTCATCCGCGAGGTGCGTTCACTGCGCACCGCATCTCTGCGGCATCCGCCGGGCCATATGCAGCGCACGGTGGCCAGCTTTTTGTCTCTCGGCCACTACGATGCTCTGGTTGCACGCATGGCGCAGAAATTCCGCGAGCGCCGTGAAGTGATGTCAAACGCCATCGACCAGCACGGTCTCATGCGCGCATCGGTGAACACGCCGGGCGGTTCGAGCATCTGGATGCGCGCGCCGATTGAGGTGAACACGGCTGATCTCGCCACGCGATTGCGTGAGCGCGGTGTCCTGATTGAGCCGGGCAAGGCGTTCTTCTCCAGCGATGGACGAATAGGCCAGGCGGTAATGGCAGCGGCCTTTTTCATCGCTGGA
>JBCBHR010000402.1:0-2148 GCA_038525365.1 Pseudomonadota bacterium
TTTTGATCATGGACAGCCTCCCAAGTGTTCACCAACAACTTAGTCCAACCAGCGGGAAACGCATGGCAAAGCGCTTCACGATTGCTTGAAGGGTCCGGCCAGTTTTGCGCGCTCGTGTGTGCTGGGTGTGACTGTGTCGGGGTCCATGTCGTCTGCTGCACAAAATCGCACCTCGTCGGCGTCATCGCCCGCAACGGGCGTGATATCGGCGGCGATGTTTGCTTGCATGACCATAAGGAGGAAATGACTGACAACGTGGCCGCCATCATCGCGCTGGATCAATTCAACATGTGCTTCATGGGCAAAAGCGGTCGGTCGCAGATCGATGGCCGTTTCTTCGCGCAGTTCACGTGCAGCAGCGTCGGCGAGCGTTTCACCAAACTCGACCTTGCCACCGGGAAATGCCCACATGCCTTTTGCCGGGGGGCGTCCACGCTTCACGAGCAGGAAATCTCCATCGGGATGACGGCGGATCATGATCGAGACACCGAGGCGGGGAATTGTGCGTGCAACAGCCATCACCGCTGCATGCGCAACCTTTGGGGTGTTGTAAATCCGGTTGGCGGGCGACTAAAGCTGATCACCGGGACATTTGGGGGAAACTACGATGCGCCATATGGTGTTTGGGGCTGCCGCGCTGGTGGCTGGCGGTGTGGCGTTGTCGGCGTGCGCGACGCTCAACGAAGACCAATGCTCGGTGACCGATTGGCGGCAATTGGGTCAATCAGACGGCGGTCGCGGCCTGCCTCAAAGCCATGTCGCCGAACATCAAAAGGCGTGCGCGCGCTTTGGCATCAGCGTTGATGCGGCCCTTTGGACTACCGGGTGGCAAGAGGGCATCCGCGCCTATTGCACGCCGCTCAACGGCTTGAGTGTCGGCAAGAACGGGCGTTCAAACCTCAATGCCTGCCCGGTCGATCAAGCACTTGCGTTCAATGAAGGCCATCGGATCGGTCGCGCGGTCCATGAGGCGCGGCGCAGGCGCGACGCGGTGCAGCGTGAGCTTGATGTGCTGGTCGCAAGCTTGACGACGACGCCGCAGGCCGAGATTGCGACAAAGCAAACCGACATCCAGCGCAAGCAGCTTGATTTGCAGGCGGCACAGTTCGACGTCACCAATGCCGAACGCCAGGCCGACCTTTATGAGGGGCGGCTCGCATTTGCCCAGTGAGGTGGCCGTGGGCTAGGCTTGGCTGCGAAGTCAGACCTGACAGGACGTGTTCATTTCATGTGCGGCCGTTTCTCACTTATTCACAGCCCCGAGGATGTGGAGCAGTTTTTCGCACTTGCCGAAGTTGAGGCATTTCCGCCGCGCTATAATATTGCGCCAACGCAGCCCGTGCTTGTTGTTGCCGCTGCCCCACGCCGACCGGAAGGATCAAACCTCCCCAACCGGGAAGCCAAACTGATGCGCTGGGGCTTGCTGCCGTCGTGGGTGAAGGACCCGAAGGATTTTCCGCTTTTGATCAACGCGCGCTCGGAGACAGCGGCGACCAAGCCGTCTTTTCGGGCCGCGATGCGCCATCGGCGTGCGTTGCTTCCGGCGTCTGGATTTTACGAATGGCAGCGCGATGCGGCGAGCAAACAGAGCCAGGCCTATTGGGTGCCCGTGTCCGATGGGGCGCCCGTCGCATTTGCGGCCGTGCACGAGACCTATATCTCAAAGGATGGCAGCGAGTTGGATACGGTCGCCATTTTGACGGCAGAGGCCGGTGCGCCGTTTTCGCAGATCCACAACCGCATTCCGGTGGTCATTCAGCCCGCCGATTTTGACCGATGGTTGGATTGCAAGACGCAGGAGCCGCGCGATGTGAATGACTTGCTGACGCCACCGCCCGATAGATATTTCGTGCCGGTTCCCGTTTCCGATTTGGTCAACAAGGTTGCCAATACCGGCCCGCAAGTGCAGGAGGCGGTCGCGCCCAAGGACTTCATCGCAGGGGCCAAACAGGACAAGCCGACGGCTAAGCCCCGCGGCGATGACGATCAGCCGAGCCTTTTCTAGGACCATTATGACATCGATGTTTTCAGCCGCAACCGCCGGCTTTTTTCTTGGCGCATCGCTGATCATCGCCATCGGCGCGCAAAACGCCTTCATCCTGCGTTTGGGGTTGCTGCGGACACATGTGTTCGTTTGCTGCCTGATTT
>JBCBHR010000403.1:0-2146 GCA_038525365.1 Pseudomonadota bacterium
CTCCATACCGACGGTCAGGTCATACACAGCAAAATCCCTTAGCTGCCGCGATAGGTTGAATAGGCGAATGGCGAAATGAGCAACGGTACGTGGTAGTGCGATGCCGCGTCGCTTATGCCAAAGCGGATCGGCACCTGATCGAGGAACAGGAGCGTTTCGGGGTCTTCGCTCGCCAATCCCGCCTTGCGCAGATAGTCACCGGCAAAGAAGATCAGTTCATACTGGCCTTCCTTGAATTTGCCCTTCGGCAGGATCGGCTCATCGGTGCGGCCATCGGCGTTTGTAACGGCCATGGCGATCTTCTTGTGGCTGTTTCCGGTGACACGGTAGAGCGCGATTTCAATGCCCGCGGCCGGCATACCACGCGCCGTATCAAGCACATGTGTCGTCAGAAATCCGCCGTCGGCCATCGTTGTCCCTCACCCCGTTTGCTTGCGCCAAAGCGCGAATGCCTTTACCCTCATGGCATCCGTTGTGATGTCAAGTTCGCACATCGCCCGCTCAGGAAAACTGAATGACGCACACCACCCGCTATCCCCGCGATATGCATGGCTATGGCAGCACGCCGCCTGATCCAATGTGGCCGGGTGGCGCAAAAATCGCAGTGCAATTCGTCGTCAATTACGAAGAAGGCGGCGAAAACAACATCCTCCATGGTGACGCGGCATCGGAAGCGTTTTTGTCAGAGATCGTCGGTGCGCAAGCGTGGCCCGGTCAGCGCCATTGGAACATGGAGTCAATCTACGAGTACGGCGCACGTGCGGGCTTCTGGCGCTTGCACCGGCTTTTCGCTGATCGCGGCATTCCGGTCACGGTCTACGGCGTTGCAGAGGCGCTTGCGCGTTCACCGGCACAAGTCAAAGCGATGTTGGATGCCGATTGGGAGATCGCGTCCCATGGCTTGAAGTGGATCGAGTACAAGGACTTCTCACCCCAGGACGAGCGCGCGCATATGGCCGAGGCGATTGCATTGCACGCGGAAGTAACGGGTGAGCGGCCATTGGGCTGGTATACCGGCCGCTGCTCGGTCAACACCGTGGATCTCGTGACGCAGGAAGGCGGTTTTGCCTATTGCGCCGACGCCTATGCCGACGACCTGCCCTATTGGCATGAGCATGGAGACAAGCATCAGCTTATAGTCCCCTACACACTCGACTGCAACGACATGCGCTTTGCAACACCGCAGGGCTTCAATGCCGGCGACCAGTTTGAAGCCTATCTGCGCGACACGTTCGATGCGCTCTATGAGGAGGGCTTGGCTGGACAGGCAAAGATGATGTCCATCGGCCTTCATTGCCGCTTGGTTGGCCGCCCCGGACGCATCCAGGCACTGAAACGCTTTATCGCCCACGCCATGGCCCATGAAGGCGTCTGGTTTGCCCGTCGCGTCGACATCGCAAACCACTGGCACAAACACTTCCCGCCCAAGCCGTTCGAGCGCCCTTCAAAGATGACGCAAGACAAGTTCGTCAGCGCATACGGCTCGATCTTTGAGCATTCGCAATGGATTGCGGAGCGCGCATTTGAAACCGAGCTTGGCGCGGCCCATGACACAGCAGTTGGACTGCACAATGCACTTGCCCGGCAATTTCGAAAGGCAACACGCAACGAACGCCTCGGCGTCTTGCGCGCCCACCCGGACCTTGCCGGCAAACTTGCAGCAGCCAAGCGCCTGACTGATGAGTCGACGGCGGAGCAGGCGTCCGCCGGGCTGGATGCGCTCACCGATGAGGAGCGCGCAACGTTCACCCGGCTGAATGAGGCCTATGTGGAAAAACACGCGTTTCCATTCATCATCGCAGTCCGCGACCACGAAAAGGCTGGCATCCTTGCCGCCTTTGAGCGGCGCATTGAAAACGACACCGACACCGAATTCGAAGAAGCCTGCCGACAGGTGGAGCGGATCGCCGAACTGCGCCTTGGCGCCATGTTCGCAGAAAAATAAGAGAAGCTGATGCCGACCATTGAATCGTTAGAACCCAACAAACCACTCTTCGTGCGCACGGGGATTAATTTGGCCTCGGCGGGCCTTGGCGCAAAGCCGGTCTATGCGACCGACCAGTTCTTCGCGCCACTAGAGCGCATGCTGCAAGATTCCGCGCCTGTTTTCGTTGAAAACAAATTCGATGAGAACGGCAAATGGATG
>JBCBHR010000404.1:0-2087 GCA_038525365.1 Pseudomonadota bacterium
GATGTCGAGGTCCGGTTCCACAATGTGGATCTTGCCCTCGTTGATCGTCTCGACCGCGGTCGGGTTCACATCAACGCCAATCACATTCAACTTGCGCGACGCAAACATCGCAGCCGTGGGCAGCCCGATGTAACCGAGACCGATGACGCTAACCGTGTTGAAATCAGTCATGCGCGAAGAACTCTCTGACGGCGGTGACGATGCGTCCGGCAGCGAGGCCGTCGCCATAGGGGTTGTGTGCACCGCTCATGCGGGCGTGCTTTTCAGCGTCATCGAGAAGCGTTGAAACCGCGGCGACGATGGCTTCGCGGTCGGAACCGACGAGCTCCACCGTTCCGGCATCGACGGCTTCGGGCCGCTCCGTTGTCTCCCGCATGACAAGAACGGGCACACCGAGCGAAGGCGCTTCTTCCTGGACACCACCGCTGTCGGTCAGCACGATATGCGCCTGCTTCATGAGGTGGATGAACGGCAGATAAGACAGTGGCTCGATGAGATGAACATTGCCGAGTCCAGCCAGAATGCGGTTCACCGGTTCTTGCACCATGGGGTTCAGGTGTACTGGATAGATCACATCGACATCTGGATAAGCATCAGCGATCGACCGGATCGCGTTGCAAATATTCTCAAACCCGTCGCCGAAATTTTCGCGCCGGTGGCCCGTGACAAGCACCAGCCTGCGCGTTGGATCGCGGTCGGGCAGGGTGGCTTCGACGCTTTCCTTCAACGCCCCGTCACTTTCCAGCCGTCCTGTCGCCTGCAAAAGCGCGTCGATGACCGTGTTGCCGGTGATGTGGATTGTTGCATCGTCGATGCCTTCGCTGCGCAAATTGTCCGCAGCGCGTTCGGTTGGCGCAAAGTGAAGGTGCGCCAATCGACCGGTCAAAACACGGTTCATCTCTTCCGGCCAAGGCGCATACTTTTCGCCCGTGCGCAGCCCGGCCTCAACGTGAGCGACCTCGATCTTTTCATAATAGCACGCGAGCGCCACAGCCATTGTCGTCGTCGTATCGCCGTGTACAAGCACCAGGTCTGGCTTCTCGGCCTCAAGCACCGGCTTCATGCCGGTCAGGATTTGGCCGGTCAGACCGTTTAGGTCCTGGCCTTTCTTCATGACGGCGATATCGTGGTCCGCAGTCAGCTCAAAAACATGCATCACCTGCTGCAGCATCTCACGGTGTTGACCGGTCAGGCAGATGCGACAGTCGATGCCGTCGGCTTGCAGCAGCGCGCGCGCAACCGGTGCCATCTTGATGGCTTCCGGCCGTGTTCCAAAGGCCAGCATGACGCGCGGCGTGTGTTCGGCATGTTCGGTCATGAAGCGCGGGTGAACTCAAGTGATTCGCGGCCAAAAAAATACACCCAAACGGCTACCCGCAGTTGCGCCACGCGTCCACCGGCGAAAGCGCATCACCGCGCCCGTGTAACGGTAATGCCACAAACCAAACGACCCGCGGGGCAGTTGCCAGGCGGGTCGTCATTGCGTTTCGGTGTAAGGTCGTTGCCGCGGTCTTTGGCAGCGTCATGTCAACCAGGAATTGAGCGCAGCGATGATGCCGATATTCGGGTTCACTCGGGTCAATCCGGGAAGCAGTGCCGGGCAACACATGTGAAACCGGTCGCCTGGATTTTTGCCCGCCACCCCAAAGACCGGCGGGTAATATCCGTGCGCCGTGTAGGGGTCGAGATCGTCCTGAATGAGCACGGACACCCACCCGTCAGCGGGTGTTATGATGCCGTAATCGGGTTGGGCGACACCATCGAGAAAGACCGTCGCCCGTGACGTGTCACGCACCATGATGTCATCGTCCACCGCGCGCAGATAAGCGTGATGGGTCATTGCGGGCATGCGGGGTTGGGCGCGCGTGAAAATACTGAGATGGTAGTCGGTGCCATTGTGGGTGCGCCGTTCACTTGTGCCCGAGCCTTGCGTGATTTCCGCAACCCAAAATTCAACGCCATAGCGGCGGTAGGCCGTATCACGGATCGTGCTGACCAACGCATCGACGCTTGCGTGCAACTGCGCACCCGATCCGCCATAGCTGCTGTTATTGTGAATGAACTTGCCCAGCGGCGCGTTCGTCGCC
>JBCBHR010000405.1:0-2062 GCA_038525365.1 Pseudomonadota bacterium
CTTTTCACGCACGATCGTGCATGCCTCATTCGTCGTGCTCGTGATGCTCATGTTCATGTATGTGCTGCACTTTCGGCATCTGTCGGCAAAAGCCGACGATTTCGCATCAGCGGAAGCGGTCGACACGCCGCCTTCCACACCAAGCTACATGGAAAGCGAAGATCACTATCTGAAGTGCGTCAATGACGGTGGCGTGGAAGTTGTGCGAGCAAGCCTGACGGAATTTGCGGGCAAATTCGGCAATTTGGGTTTTCGCTGCCACAAGTCGTTTTGGGTCGCGCAACACGCGGTGGATCATAAGCGCCGCGACGGGCGGCGGCTCCTGCTGGTGCTCAAAGACGGGACGGAAATACCGGTGGGCCGCTCCTACGAAAAGTCTGTGCTCAGCAGACTTTCAGTGGCAGGCATTTTCGGGGCGCGCAAAGCCTATGGCAGCGCGGAATAGCCAGCGGTGAAACCGGTCAGGTCCACGGGAATGCCGATGCCTTCCTCTGGCGTCTGGAAGACGATGAAGGTCGCGTTCGTGCCACCGCGGAATTGCTGGAGCAAGTTGTCTTCCAGGATCACCTCGGCATAGCAGCCATCGCTAAAGCACCGAACGAAATAGGCCCGCCCAATGTCACTACCGTCGATATTCAGCCCGAGACCGTTTGGGAGGAGCACGCCAAGCGGCGCCAACACGCGCAAAATACGTGCCTTTTGATCGGCGGTCTTGAGCACAACGACTGACAGACCAAGTTCCGGCCGGTCTTCGGCAATCACGTTCTGCATCAAAACGCATTGTTCCGATGCGGCGCCCGGAGGCGTATCGCAGATGATGTTCCAAGCGCCATGTTCTGCGCGCACGGTGCCGGTCTGCGCGAAAGCGCTCACAACCGTGATCAGCGTAGCGGCTGCGGCAGCGGTCATCGAAAGGGCTATGCGGCCAATGTTCATCGGCGTCCTCATGCGGTCGTGTGTCCCGAATCAATAATCTGCGCCCAGCGTAGCCATTGACCGGCAGGTTTGAAATCGCCGCGAGACACACCTTTTCAGTAGGGCCAAATCAAGGCCATATCGCAGGTGGCGGTGTGACTGCCTTGATCTATGCGACACAAGCGCGCGATTTCGCGCTAGGCTCAGCCCTCGGGGCGCAAATGCCGCATAAGTAGACAAGCGTCGCAGTTGCGGCCTCTTTTAGAATGTGGTTTTGCAAATTGAACGCGCAACAAGCGTATCGGGAGACGACTGTGTTGGGAATAACAAAGCGCGGCATCGCTGCGCTCACCTCACTAATTGCAATGACTGGTGCCGCAATGGCGGCCCAGCCATTACCGTGGCAGATGGACTTTCAGCCTGCCGCGACAGATATCATGGCTGAAATTCGTTGGTTTGAGGACTACACGCTGGTCCTGCTGACGCCGATTGTGATCTTTGTGCTGGGCCTGTTGGGATGGGTTATCGTTCGATATAACGCCCGCGCCAACCCGGTTCCGTCGAAGAACAGCCACAATACGGCCATCGAGATCGTTTGGACGGTCGCACCGGTGCTGGTGTTGCTCGCATTTGCTATTCCGTCTTTCCAATTGTTGAGCGCGCAGTACAAGCCGAAGACAGAGCCTGAGATGACCATCAAGGCCATCGGCTATCAGTGGGCTTGGGCTTACGAATACCAGGACGACGAGGGCAATGAAGACGTCGTCTTCGATTCCCTGATGCTGAAGGAAGACGAGCGTGGTCAGTTTAACAAGACTGACGTTTCAGCCTACCCGCGCCTGCTGGCCGTCGACAATGAGATCGTTGTGCCGGTGGACACCACCGTACGCCTTCTCGTCACGGCCTCCGACGTTTTGCACTCGTGGGCGATGCCTGCGTTCGGTGTGAAAATGGATGCGGTGCCGGGTCGTTTGAACGAGACGTGGTTCCACGCTGAGCGCGAAGGTCTCTACTACGGGCAGTGTTCGGAGCTTTGCGGCAAAGACCACGCGTTTATGCCAATCGCTGTGCGTGTCGTCGCCAAGCTCCGAACACTGCCCGTAGTAGAGACCTTCGCGCTCAGCGTGGAACCACGTCTCGTTCAAAC
>JBCBHR010000406.1:0-2035 GCA_038525365.1 Pseudomonadota bacterium
CACCGATGGTAAAGAGCACGCCATGCCAAACGGCAAGCCATATGGATGGCTCAAGCTGCATCGCATTGCCTGACGCCATTGCCAGCCCCAAGCCCCATAGGCACGGCCACAGGAGCAATTGCCAGCCGATGGGGCGGTCCCAGCGCGCAATCTGCGCGTAGGGCCAAGCACTTGGCGGCAACACCCGGTAGGCCCAATGGCCGCTTGGCGCATCGGCCACACGGCCCTGCATGTCTTTGGTTTGCACGCGATCCATCATGGCTGCTCGTTTGCAATGATGGGGATAAAGGTCAAGGCCGCCAAGTGCTGCAGCGGTGGCGCTTGACCGGCCACGGCTGAGCCTGCCATCGCGTGGCCAAGAGATCGGAGACCCATGATGAATGTGCTGTTGATCGGCGGTGGCGGGCGAGAACATGCGCTGGCATGGAAATTGGCGCAGTCGCCAAAACTGACGAAACTCTTCATCGCACCCGGCAATCCGGGCACGACAAGCCTTGGCATAAACAGTGTGATCAACATCGACGACCACGATGCAGTGATCTCGTTCTGCACGCTGCAGGCCATCGAACTGGTCGTTGTTGGACCGGAAGCGCCACTGGTTGCCGGTCTGGTGGACGCGCTGGAAGCGGCAGGCATTGCCGCCTTTGGCCCGACGTCAAAAGCCGCTCAGTTGGAAGGCTCGAAGGGTTTCACCAAGGACATCTGTGCGCGATACGACATCCCAACGGCAGCCTATGGCCGGTTCACCGATCGTGAAAGCGCCGCCGCTTATGCTAGCTCCAAGGGCGCACCAATCGTCATCAAGGCTGACGGGCTGGCCGCTGGCAAGGGTGTCACCGTCGCCATGACGATGGACGAAGCGCAGGCCGCAATTGACGACTGCTTTGAGGGCGCATTTGGCGCAGCGGGCGCGGAAGTCGTTGTCGAACAATATCTTGAAGGGCCTGAAGTTTCATTCTTCTGCCTGTGCGATGGAAAAACCGCCCTGCCGCTGACATCGGCGCAGGATCATAAACGGGTTGGCGAAGGCGACACCGGCCCCAACACCGGTGGCATGGGCGCCTATTCGCCAGCGCCGATTTTCAAGCTCGACATGCAAGCCGATGTGATGACCACAATCATCGAACCGACAATGCGCGCGATGGCTGACATAGGCGCGCCATTCAAGGGCGTGCTCTACGCCGGTCTGATGCTCACGGCTGATGGCCCGCAGCTCATCGAATACAATGTCCGCTTCGGCGATCCGGAATGCCAGGTGCTCATGCCGCGCCTGCAGGGAGACTTGCTGCCGCTTTTGCACGCGGCAGCCTTGGGGGCGCTTGAGGGCAAATCGATAAGTTGGAGCAACGACACCGCCCTCACCGTCGTCATGTGCGCCCCGGGTTACCCGGCCTCACCCGAAAAAGGCTCGGTGATCAATCTGCCCGAAGACGAGGCCGCGCTCATATTCCACGCCGGAACTGCGATTAACGGCGGCCAGCTCATCGCCAATGGCGGGCGGGTGCTCAACGCCGTCGGGCGCGGCGAGACGGTGAAGCAAGCACGGGACGCGGCCTATGCGGCGGTGGAGACGGTGGATTGGCGACAAGGCTTTTACAGGCGCGATATTGGCTGGCGGGCCGTTTGATTGTCCAACTGTCTCACCCGCGTGTGAGACATGCTTGCCCATTCACAAGCCGCTCTGCCGCAACGGTAAGCGCATGTCCGTCCGCGCTCGACTGGAGCACAATCCCCTCGCCTATCGCCAAACGTTCCCGGCTGCCTTTTTGGGCTGTCACCAAAATGCGGATGGCATCCGTTTTCGGGCGGGGATGAATAGGGATGATGCGCAGCGCGCCAAATCTGCGGTCTGCGGCGTCGAGGATTGCTTTCAATGATGATGGCCGCGCGATAATGGCAAGGTTGCCTTTGGCGTGTAGCAGGGTGGCGGCTTTCTTGATCCAGTTTTCGAACAGCTCATCGTCCGCCACATGGGCTTCGGCGCGGTCGGCGTGCGGGCTTGCTCTGTCGCTGGGCTCATTGAACGGTGGGTTCA
>JBCBHR010000407.1:0-2032 GCA_038525365.1 Pseudomonadota bacterium
CATGTGGCACGTCTGATGTTACTGCGGCATGCAAAGGCCGAATGGGCAGAGCCCGGTCAGCGCGACTATGATCGCGTCTTGTCGGAGGAAGGCCAACGCGAATGCGCAAGCGTCGCCCAACAGATGGTCGATAAGGCGATTATGCCCGACGCCATCATCTGCTCAGAAGCGGTCCGTGCGCGCGAAACCGTTGACCACATGCACCCGGTCATCCACTTCACATCGCGCATGCTTTTTGAAAAAGACCTCTACGCAACCGACGCGCCGGGATATTTGGAAATCGCCGCCGCAAGCGGCGCCACCGGCGACATCATGCTGGTTGGCCACAACCCGATGATGGAAGACTTGGCTTACGGTTTGGCCGAAAATGGTGATGAAACAGCCGTATCCGGCCTCAATATGGGTTTTCGTACCTGCGGCCTCGCGATCCTTCGCTTTGACAATGATATCGCCAGCATTGGCTCGCAAAAGGGGTTTTTGGAGGCCTATATCGTCCCCGCTTGAACGCGCCGGTTCCTCAAGGGGCCTTTTTCGCACCGGTGACGCCCCTTATATCGAAGGCCAGCATCCGACGGGGGTAGTGTGAGCGTTCAAGCCAGTTTGGCCGACGAGGCCCGCATCGCCCTTGGCACGATGGCCGAACGCGCGTCGGGCATGTTTTACCCCAATGTGCGCCTTGGCGTGACGGGGCTGTCGCGGGCGGGCAAATCGGTTTTCATCACGGCGCTCATCCACAATCTGGTGAATGGCGGCCGCCTACCGCTCTTTGAGGCAGCATCGTCTGGCCGGATCAAACGGGCTTCTCTGGAGCCGCAACCCGACGATAATGTGCCCCGGTTTGCCTACGAACCGCATGTTCAAAAACTTGTTGAAGACCGCATTTGGCCGGAAGGCACCCGCTCGATCAGTCAGGTTCGCCTGACGATTGAGTATGAAAGTCAGTCCACATGGAACCGGCTGTTCTCCGGCAACACGTTGCATCTCGACATCATCGACTACCCCGGCGAGTGGTTGCTGGACCTTCCGCTTCTGGGAAAAACCTTTGCCCAGTTCAGCGCCGACGCGATGAGCCACACATCGGGTTCACGGCGCGCTGAAATCGCTGCACCGTTTCTGGCACTTGCCGATCCGGTTGACCCGGACGCGCCAGCCGATGAGCTTCAGGTTCAAGCGCTGTCGGAGGCTTACAAGACGTATCTGCAGGCCTGCCGGGCCGACGATATCGCACTTTCAACACTTCCGCCCGGCCGCTTCCTGATGCCGGGAGACTTGGCCGATTCTCCGGCCCTCACATTTGCCCCGCTCAAAACAATCAAACCGCGCAGCACGCCGGGCTCCATGCAAGCCATCATGGAGCGGCGCTACGAGGCTTACAAAAACATCGTTGTGCGCCCCTTCTTTCGCGACCACATCACACGGCTTGATCGCCAGATTGTGGTCATCGACGCGATGCAGGCGATCAATGCTGGCGGCGAGGCCTTACGCGATTTGGAAAATGCACTCAGTGAAGTGCTGTCCTGCTTCCGCCCGGGCGCAGGAAACATTTTGACGTCGCTCTGGCAGCGCCGCATAGACCGCATTCTGGTGGCGGCCACCAAGGCTGACCACGTTCACCACGAAAACCACGACCGAATGGAAGCGCTGGTGACCATGCTGGTGGATGGCGCGACGCAACGCGCGGGCCGGTCGGGCGCAGCGGTGAAGTCACTGGCCATGTCGGCCATTCGCGCAACACGCGAAGGCACCATCGAAGACGGTGGCGACACACTGCCCGTCATCATCGGCGTCCCCATGAAAGGCGAGCGGATTGGCAACACCGCCTTTGACGGCAAGCGAGAGACCGCAGTCTTTCCGGGCGATTTGCCAGACAAACTCCAGACGCTGTTCGAAGATCATGAGGGCGAAGCGCAGCGTTTCGTACGCATGCGACCTCCAAAACTGGAAACCGATGAAACGGGCAAGCCGCTGTCTCTCCCCCACATCCGGCTCGACAAAGCGCTGCAATACCTTTTGGGGGATCGGCTGGCATGAG
>JBCBHR010000408.1:0-2029 GCA_038525365.1 Pseudomonadota bacterium
CTGTTTCGTGGCCTTCAAATGCCGCGCGTGGGCCTTGGCCATCTTGGTGTCATAGGCATTGCGCGCGTAGCCCGGCCCGTTGTAGCGCCGCGCAAACCCCGCCCAGTCGCGGCGCTTAAGCAAATGCTCCAAGCCATGGTGTTCAATGAAGCGCAGCATCAACCGTACTTGCCCTGCAACGCCGGATCGTGCTTCGCGCACCAAATGTTCGACGGACGCATACCCAAGCGTTTTCCAATGGGCACCCATCACCTGCCCGATCCCCCACGATACGGATTCCAGCGCGGCGTGGTCGTCAATCGCACGCGCCTTAGTCAACAAATGCCAGCGACCGGCCTGTGTCCGAGGATTTTTGACAGCCCCTGCCTTGGGGTGCGCAAGCCCGCTTACCCGTGCAGCCTCGCGTTTGGAGCCATGAAGACGGCGATCAAAATAGTGCCCTTCGAAACGGATCACTGGCTCCTTGCGGTCGTCGATCTGCGCAAAGGCGAGGCCGCCACTTTCAACTTCGCACACGGCCAGCAAAACGGCTGGCTCAATGCCCGCATCGTCCGCGACACGCGTGATTGTGCGAATGGTCGAATTGGAAAAATACGGCATGGATGATGTCTCCCTGTTCGCCGCCAGTTTTCTCCAATTGAGAAGCCGGTCGATAAATCAGGCGGGGGGAATGCACCTTTCGGACTGCTTTGCGCTTTGCGCGCACGGCGTTAAAAGCCGCCCCATGAACATGCACACAAACGCAATCGCAACCGCAAAGACCGCACCCGTCGTCGTCACCGCGCTCTATCACTTCACGAGGCTTCCGCACTTTGCCGAACTGCAAATGCCGCTGAAAGCACTGTGCGAGCGCAATGACATCAAGGGTACGCTGCTGCTCGCATCCGAAGGCATCAACGGGACGGTGGCGGGAAGCCGCACAGCCATCGACGTGCTCATGGCGTGGCTCTGGGCGCGTCCGGAGTTTGCCGGTCTTGAGCACAAGGAGAGCAACGCTCCGGCGATGCCGTTCTACCGTCTCAAAGTACGGTTGAAAAAGGAAATCGTCACCATGGGCGTGCCGGGCACGGACCCGACACAAATCGTCGGCACCTATGTTGAGCCGGACCAATGGAACGATCTGATCAATGACCCCGACACGGTCGTCATCGACACGCGCAATGACTACGAGGTGCAGATCGGCACGTTTGAAGGTGCGGTGAACCCGCAAACTGATAGCTTTCGCGACTTTCCCGACTGGGTGCAGCGCAACGAAAACGCGCTGAAAGGAAAAAAGATCGCAATGTTCTGCACCGGTGGCATCCGCTGCGAGAAATCGACCGCTTACATGAAGTCGCAGGGCTATGAGGACGTCTATCACCTCAAAGGCGGCATTCTAAAATATCTCGAAGACGTTCCTGAAGCCGAAAGCACGTGGAACGGCGAATGCTTCGTTTTCGACGAGCGCGTTTCCGTTGGCCACGGCTTGCGTGTCGGCCCCCACACGCTTTGCCGCGCCTGCCGGCATCCGCTTTCGCCCGAAGACCTGCGCTCCGAGCATTTTGTCGAAGGCGTATCATGCGCGCATTGCATCGATACGTTCAGCGATGAAGACCGCGCCCGCTTTGCGATGCGCCAACGTCAGGTGGAGTTGGCGCACCGGCGTGGAGAACGGCATATTGGCGAAGGATCCTGGCCACTTGAAACCAAATTCGACTTGCAAGACGGCGACTAAGTGACCGCCTTGCGCGCGTGAAACTGCGGCTGGTCCCAATAACGCGTTTTCAATATGTCTTGGAGAACAGCGGCCGCGTCGCGAACCTCGTCGACCGTGTTGTAAAGCGGCGCAAAGCCAAAACGCAGGAAATCCGGCGCGCGCATATCACCGATCACACCGCGTTCAATCAGGGCTTGCATGACGGGATAGGCATGTGGGTGGTGCCATGACACATGGCTGCCTCGCATCGCCGGATCGCGCGGCGTTGCCAAGTGCAATTCGTACGCGTCAGCGAATTCGGAAACCGCGTTGATAAATGTATCTGTTAGCAAG
>JBCBHR010000409.1:0-1991 GCA_038525365.1 Pseudomonadota bacterium
CCACGTGACGGGTCGGTTGCAAATGAGTGCACAGATGTCAGCACGCCTGAGCGGACGAGGAACGTGCCAAGCAGCGAGAACGAAAACGCGAGAATTGCCAGAAGCACTGTCCAGATTTTCAGCGCATCACGTTTCTCCATTACCACAGCCGAATGGAGCAACGCCGTGCCAATCAGCCACGGCATGAAGGATGCGTTCTCAACCGGGTCCCAGAACCACCAGCCGCCCCAGCCAAGTTCGTAATAGGCCCAATAGGAGCCGACGGCGATGCCAGCGGTGAGGAAGACCCACGCGGCCAGCGTCCACGGCCGAACCCAGCGGGCCCATGCCGCATCAATGCGACCCTCAATCAGCGCCGCAACGGCAAATGAAAAGCAAATCGAGAAACCGACATAGCCCATGTAAAGAAGCGGCGGATGGATCGCGAGGCCTACATCTTGAAGGATGGGGTTGAGATCACGCCCTTCCATCGGTGCGGGAACGAGCCGTTCAAACGGGTTGGATGTGAGCAGGATGAAAAACACAAACGCCACGGTCACGGAGCCCTGAACGGCCAATACGGCTGCCTTTAGCCGTGGCGGCAGGTTGCGTCCAAAAAACGCGACGAGGGCCGCGAAAAGCGTAAGCGTCAGGATCCACAGCAGCATGGAACCTTCGTGGTTCCCCCACACGCCTGTGAATTTGTAGAGCATCGGCTTCGCGGAGAACGAGTTCTCCCAGACGTTTCGCACCGAAAAATCGCTGGTGACATAAGCCCAAGTCAGCACAGCAAACGAGAGGCCGACCATTGCAAATGTCGCCACGGACAAATTGGGCGCAAGGCCAATCATGCGGTCATCGTGTGTTCGTAGACCCCACATCGGGACGATGGTCTGCGCAAGGCTCAGTGCCAGTGCGAGGACAAGTGCGTAGTGGCCCAGTTCGATAATCATTGGCTGGTCTCCTCACCCTGCCAGTGGCCCTGTTCTTTCAGCGCGTCTGCTACCTCTTTTGGCATGTAGGTCTCGTCGTGCTTCGCCAGTACGGTGTCGGCCAGAAACGTGCCGTCGGACTGAAGCCGCCCTTCGGCAACGATACCCTGACCTTCGCGAAACAAGTCTGGCAGAATGCCCGCGTAACGCACCTCAATGGAATGGTTCACGTCTTCAACGGCAAATTTCACGGTTGCATCATCCAGGTTTTCCACCGAGCCATCGACAACGAGACCACCAAGGCGAAGGCGATCCAGCGCCTCCGGGTTGACCGCTTGAAGATCAGACGGCGTGCGGAAGAAGGTTACCTGCTCCGAAAGCGCCGTCAAAACGAGCGCAGCGGCGAGGCCAAGGACCGCAAGGCCCGAAAAAATGACGGTCATGCGCTTTTGCTTGCGAGTCATGGTTCAACCGCCCTCCCCAAGGGCAAGGTTCAATTCCGCCGCGAGCATGCGAAGGCGTTCACTCTCGGCCCCGTCATCGGCAAAGACCGTCAGGCTCGTGCGTAGTGAGTCCGAGGCTTTGGCAGTTTCGCCCATCACGACGCGCGCACGAATGAGGCGCAGCCAGCCTTCAATGTCTTCCGGATCCTCGCGGAGCCGCGCATCCAAGCCGTCGACCATATCCGCGATCATCGCCTGTTGCTCACCAGCATCCATAGACTCGACTGCGGCGGCTGTTTCCGGATCGATCTTCGGCGCTGCTCCATCGGTTGCTTCCCCGCTGGCTTGCACTTCGGCTTGCGCGATGAACCGACGGGACATTTCCGCCCAGGGGTCGCCCTGTGCGGCGCCGTCGGTCGACGCCAACCATGTGCGCGATGCCAAATCCAATTCACCGGATTGCGCCGCTGCCAGCCCCGCAAAAAAACCGGCTCTCGTATCGGCGGGATTGAGTTCAAGCGTCTCTTCAAAACGCGCGAGTGCATCGTCCGTGACCACTCCACCAGCTTGCGCCACAATCGCTTCGCCGAGCCCCGACAAACGCGCGGCAGTGCGACCATCCAGTGTGATGGCATTC
>JBCBHR010000410.1:0-1401 GCA_038525365.1 Pseudomonadota bacterium
CCGGGCAACTGGTTTGTGTCTGCCAGGACCGCCCGCAGCCGCCCGCCCCGAACCTGATGTTTTGTTTTGCACCTCTCAAGGTCGGCAGGTTGGATTACATGGTGCAAAAGGCCGTGGAGATGGGCGCGGGTGCTTTGCAACCCGTGATCACCGACTTTACGCAAAACCACCGGCGCGCCACCGATAAGATGCGCGCATGGGCCATTGAGGCCGCCGAGCAATGCGGTGTCCTGCACATCCCGGACTGCCGCCACGCCGTAAAACTCGATCTGCTTTTAGCGGATTGGGACGCGACGCGGTGTCTGCTGTTTTGTGATGAAGACCACGAAACCCACAATCCACTGGCCAAACTGCAAGCCCTTCAAGGCTCGCGATGGGCGGTGCTGATCGGACCGGAAGGTGGGTTTTCAGATGCGGAGCGGTCACAACTTCGCGCGCGCTCGTTCGTGACGCCGATCCCCCTTGGCCCGCGCATTTTGCGCGCGGACACGGCAGCCGTTGCCGCACTTGCGGTGGTTCAAGCTGCGATTGGTGACTGGTGACGCCCGCTGATCGTTCACCTTTTCTGATCCCGGCGTTCAACAAAATTGCCTTGTCAGTGAACGGCGAATGCGGCACCACGCGTTCGCACATGCGAGACCGGGCGCAAGAAGACGATGGCCAGAGATACAACTGACGAAGCGCCGATTGGTGGCGTTGAGGAAATGGCGGCGTATCTTGCGTCAGGCTGCAAGCCGAAAGCCGATTGGCGCATCGGCACCGAGCACGAGAAATTCCCCTTCTTTGCCAGTTCGCATGATCCGGTTCCCTATGACGGCGCGCGCTCAATCAAAGCGCTGCTTGAGGGCATGCGCGAGAAACTCGGTTGGCAACCAATTATCGATGAAGGCAATCTGATCGGGCTCTACGAGCCGGACGGCATGGGCGCGATCTCGCTTGAGCCGGGCGGGCAATTTGAACTGTCCGGCGCGCCGCTTGAAACGATCCACCAGACGTGCCGCGAAAGCAACGCGCATCTGGCGCAGCTTCGCCAAATTGCAGATCCGCTCGGCATCAAGTTTTTGGGCCTCGGCGGTAGCCCAAAATGGACGCTTGGCGAAACGCCCCGCATGCCAAAATCGCGCTACGATATCATGCGCGCCTATATGCCCAAGGTCGGCAGCCAAGGCCTCGACATGATGCACCGCACATCAACGATCCAGGTCAATTTGGATTTCGCCTCCGAAGCTGACATGCGCAAGAAGATGCAAGTGTCATATCGCCTACAGCCCATTGCGACTGCGCTCTTTGCCAATTCACCGTTCACGGACGGAAAGGCAAATGGGCTTCTGTCGTGGCGCGCTGACATCTGGCGCGACACCGATCCGCACCGGACCGGCGTGCTACCGATGGTGTTTGCCG
>JBCBHR010000410.1:1411-1985 GCA_038525365.1 Pseudomonadota bacterium
CGACGATTTTGGCTTCATGGATTACGTCGAGTGGGTTCTCGATGTGCCGATGTATTTTGTGCTGCGCGAAGGCCGCTATATTGATTGCACGGACGTCACGTTCCGGCAGTTCATGGATGGTGCCTTAAAGGGAAAAATTCCCGATCCGACGCCGAACAAGGGCGATTGGACGAACCATTTGTCGACCGTGTTCCCGGAAGTTCGGCTCAAAAAGTTCATCGAGATGCGCGGCGCAGATGGCGGACCTTGGCGACGCATTTGCGCTTTGCCTGCCCTGTGGGTGGGGCTTCTCTACGATGATGCCGCGTTGGACGCTGCCGATGCGCTCACGCGCAATTGGAGCCATGAGGCTGTCTTGGCGTTGCGCAACGATGTGCCGACGCAAGGTCTGAATGCGACGATCGGCGGTCAGACGGTGCTCAGTATTGCCGGTGAGGTGCTGAAGATCGCACGCAACGGGCTGGCGGCGCGCAACAACCTCAATGCCGAAGGCGTTGACGAGACGCACTTTCTTGCACCACTCGAAGAAGTCATCGCGCGCGGAACCACGAGCGCAGAGCAAATGCTGATCGCC
>JBCBHR010000411.1:0-1984 GCA_038525365.1 Pseudomonadota bacterium
CCGATCCCGGGTTATTTGATCGTGGCGTCCCGACCGGACTGAAGCTGCCCCCGGATCATGTCGCGCTTGGTACCGTGGCCGGGAATTTTCTCCACCGCAAAGCCCGCATCTTGAAGATTGCGCCGCACCCATCCGGCAGCGGTGTAGGTTGCAAAAGTGCCATTGTCCGTCGTGTGATCTGCAACCGCCTGCATCAAACCGGCCGACCACATCGCCTCATTTTTGGCAGGCGCGAAGCCGTCAAGATACCATGCATCGGCTTTTCCGTGCCATCGTGAAACACCGGCCAGCGCATCGCCGACCTGCACTTCGCCCACTGTTTGCGCGTCCAGCTGAAACCGGTTCTTGCCAGCAGCGACATCACTCCAATGCTTCAGAAAGTCGTCGCACAGTGGCAAAAGATCTGGCCAACGGCTGATCGCCTGGCGCATCGCATCGGTTGGCATCGGATACGCCTCAAATGACGCGAAGGTCAGCGTCTGGCCGTCACGCCGATGTTCACGCCATTGCCGCCATGTCTCAAACAGGTTGAGCCCTGTGCCAAATCCCAACTCGCCGATTGTGAAATCGCGCCCGTGCGACCAGCGCTCCGGCAAACCGTTTTGCGCCAAAAACACATAGGCGGTCTCCGCGCGGCCATCCTGTCGCGCGTAAAAGTGGTCGCCAAACAACGTTGAAAACGGCATATCGCCGTCAATCCACTCCAGCTTTTCGGCATTTGTCTCGTCCATGGCTTCCATCATCACCGATCCGCGACCGGACCTCGTCATCATTGGCGGCGGCATTGTCGGCCTTTGGTGCGCTTGGGTCGCAGCACACCGTGGCATGCGTGTGCAACTGACGGAAAAGCGTACTCTGGCGTCGGGCGCAAGCGGCGGCATGCTTGGCGCGCTGATGCCGCACCATCCCGGCGGCTGGTCCGAGAAAAAGCAATTCCAGCTTGACGGCCTGATGAGCCTGCCGGATTGGGTGGCAGCGGTGGAGGCCGAAACGGGTGCCAGTAGCGGATATGGCCGCGTTGGCCGCGTTCAACCCATCGCTCACCCCGAAAAACGCCGCCAAAGCCAAGCGTGGGTTGAAGGCGCGCAAACCCATTGGCCAGGCGATGTCCGCTGGATGATCAGCGATAAGCGCCCCGCGCCCGAATGGGCCATGTGCCACGCGCCGAGCGGTTGGAACACCGACACCTTGTCGGCGCGCATAAACCCGCGCGCGATGGTCGGCGCCTTGTCCAGTTGGGCGCGCGCTCATCGCAACGTGGATGTGCGCGAAGGCGAGACCGTTGAGGCGTTTCGTAACGGGCAGCCAACGATAATTGCTGCGGGAGTTGGAACATTTCAGCTCATCGACCGCGAAAATCCCAAGCGCGTCGGCAAGGGCGTCAAAGGCCAAGGCGCGCTCCTCAAACCATCAAAGCCCGTCGATCCCGAAAGCCCGATCATCTACGACAATGGCGTCTATGTCATCGCCCACGCTGACGGTACGATCGCTGTCGGTTCGACATCAGAAAACGAGTTTATTGATGGAACGACCACTGACGAAAAGCTTGATGCCGTGATTCAAACCGCGCGCACGATTTGCGCACCGTTGCGCCAGGCAGAGGTCATCGAGCGGTGGGCCGGTGTTCGCCCCAAAGCCGGAAAGCCAGATCCCCTGCTTGGCGCACTGCCCGACAGCGAGAACGTCATTGTTGCTACGGGCGGCTTCAAGATCACATTCGCCATCGCGCATTTGATGGCAGACGCCGCCGTGTCCATGGCTTTGGGTGATCGCGCAGACGTTCCAGACGTCTTCTTGCCAGTCAATCGCCTCGCCTAACGCGTCCGGGAACGCTCACCCTGTCCACAATTGCGTGTCCGGGTGAAACTGTGACCAGGCGAACCAAAATGCTTGGTGGCTGCCGAGATCATTTCCATCGCCGTCAACCGCCTTGATGCCGCCGCCGAAGAGTTCGAGGCGCACCGTGTCGAACACAACTTCGTCC
>JBCBHR010000412.1:0-1971 GCA_038525365.1 Pseudomonadota bacterium
GTCGCCCTTGTCGGCGACGAAGATGTGGGATTGTGCTTTCAGGCCGGTTGGATTGTCGAAGGCTCCGGCCATGATTGAAATGCCGTCGGAGCCGACGGATTTCCAGAAGAGTGCGGACCCGCAAATGGAGCAAAATCCGCGTTTGGCCTCATCTGATGCAGCATACCATGTGAGATTTTCGGCGCCTTCAATCGTGATCCGGTCTCCATCGACCCGCGTGGCGCCGACATAATTTCCGGTCTGCTTGCGGCATTGGGTGCAATGGCAGAAGATGACATCGCGCAACGGGCCGACCACCTCAAATTTCACCGCACCGCAATGGCACCCACCGTGTCTCTTATCCACTTTGCGCTCCATGGCCCGCGAAAAGCGCGGCGTTTGACTTCAACGTGTTAGACAGGCGCTCAATCACCAGCCGTTTGATTGGATCACGGCGCTCGTCGTCATGCATGACAATCCACGACATGTGCTCCAGTTCGGCAATCGGCGGGCCCGAACGCTTTAGCGTCCGCTCTGCGTCTCCAATGAAACAGGGCAACACCCCCTGCCCGCCGCCACCTTTGAGCATGTCGAGCAACGCGATGGGTGTGGAAACCCAGATCGTAATCCAAAATTCTGGCTGGCTGTGTACCCAGCGGCTCGAAGGCGTCGTGCCGGTCTCGCGACCCACTGAAACCCAGTTTCGATGCCGCTTGGTATCGAAATCACGATGGCAATAGGGCGCAAACGCGATGGAAACGGCCTGGCGCGTGGCGAGATTGCCCGCTGTCGGCCGGTTGTTGCGGATGCCGATATCGGCTTCACGATGGCCAAAATCGAGATGGGCTTCGGACGTCTTAAAGCACAGTGTGAACTCGTCATCAGCGGTCCATAGCGTGGGCAGATTTGCGCCAAGAAACCGGGTCGTCCACGTGCCCGCCGATATGGTCACGTTGGGCAATTGATAGGCGCCACTCGCCCACTGTTCAATGTCGCCAGCATGGCGCTGCATCTCACGCACCTTGTCGTAAAGCGCGTGCCCATCGACGGCGAGTTCATAACCAGTTTGGTGGCGAATGAAGAGCCTGCGACCCGTCACCTTCTCAAGCGACCCCATGCGTCGGCCAATCGTCGGCGAACTGATGCCGGTGCGCTGTGCAGCCGCAGCAAGAGTGCCTGCCTCGGCAACTATCAAGAACAGCCGCAACTCATCCCAGTCCAGATCGCGCATGAGGCGCTCCCATGTTGGTCGTTCGTACATGAAAGATCGGTTTCGCCCGCGCGTCTACTGCGCACGCCACGTGGGCAGTATGTTCGGGGAAGTCAACGAAAGGAGATCGTGATGTTCCCATACTACGTTCGACGCCAAGACAAGAAGCACCGCACCATGGACGGCACACCTGTTCATCCGCTCGAGGATCCGCTTAACTACCCGGAACAACAGGATTTTGCGGCTATGGCAGAGCTCTGGACGCGTGCCAAAAAACACCTGTCCCGCCTGTTCAACACCTGAACGACAAAGCGCCGGATGATCACTCATCCGGCGCCTTTTTTTAACTCAAACACGCCTGAAAGACATCTTTCAGATTTGAACGAACCTCATTCAGCCGCTTGCAGCTTCGTCGATGGGCGTACGCCTTTCAGGCGCTCTGCGACGAGGAAAGCGAGTTCAAGCGCTTGGTCGGCGTTGAGGCGTGGGTCGCAATGCGTGTGGTAGCGGGCGGACAGTTGGTCTTCGGTGACTGCGCGGGCACCGCCCATGCACTCGGTCACGTCCTTGCCTGTCATCTCCACATGGATGCCGCCAGGATAGGTTCCCTCACCGTCGTGAACATCGAAAAAGCCATCGACCTCTGACAACACGCGATCAAACGGGCGCGTCTTATAGCCATTGGCGGAGATCGTGTTGCCGTGCATCGGATCGCATGTTGTCAGAGGTCGATGGCTTTTTCGATGTTCACGACGGTGAGGGAACCTATCCTGGCGGCATCC
>JBCBHR010000413.1:0-1947 GCA_038525365.1 Pseudomonadota bacterium
AATCGAAGAACAGTTTCGCCGGTGATCCGACTTGAGGCACGTGACGTAGACATGACAGGAAAAATCGACATCGCTGCAGTAAGCGTGGAGAGGTTATGACAAGAGAACAAATCAATTCGCTGGACACGTTGTTGAGCGGCTATGTGGCCGGGACGCTACCATATCCGGCGCAGGTGCTCATTGAATCTCATCTGGAGCTGTCAGACGCGAATCATAGCTTCATCAACGGTTTGGAAGGTGTCGCGGGTGAGCAACTGCACACGCTTGCGCCAACAGATTTCACGGACCGCGAAAAAGCACTTGAGGCGATCTTTGCTGCCGAGCCGCTTACGCATACGCCGCCTCGCAACGCGACCTGTGGCGTAATGCCGAGTGCGTTGCACAGTTTTATAGGGCACCGGATCGATGACATCCCTTGGAAGACCAAGATGCCAGGGTTCAAGGAATATGACCTCGCCGACGTCGATGGCTGCCATGTCTCAATGTTTTGGATCAAGCCGGGCCGCACCGTGCCTGCGCACACCCATGAAGGCGTGGAACTGTCGCTGATCATCGAAGGCGCATTCAATGACTCGCGTGGCCGGTTTGGTCGCGGTGACATCTCGATTGCTGATGACAGTGTGGATCATCGCCCGATTGCGGAAAACTCTGGGCCATGCATTGGCTTTTCAGTGTGTGATGGCTCACTTCGGCTCACGGGCCCACTTCATCAGCGCCTTGGTGACATTATCACCGGCTAACCCAACAAATATCGCAACCACAATGGCCCTCGCTGCGTAACAGCAACGAGGGCTTTTTGTTGCCCGTTTTCAAGGAGATGTGCTGTGCAGCTTTATCGTGTGTCCCCCGGTGACGGAGTTGTTTGGATCACAGGCGCAAGCGCGGGGATCGGTCGTGCACTTGCGCTCAAGATGGCCGAAGATGGCTATTCGGTTGTCGCGAGCGCGCGAAGCGAGGACAAGCTTGCAAGCTTGGTTGACGAAGCCACGTCACTGCGCGGCTCCATCGTGTCTGCGCCGTGCGATGTCACCGACCGGGATGGCATGGCGCAGGCTGTAGCGGGAATTGAAGCGGAACACGGCCCGATCCGACTGGCGGTGTTCAATGCGGGCAATTATTGGCCGACGCGTGGCGAAGCGCTCGATATCGATGCCTTTCGCAACAATTACGAAGTGAACGTCTTCGGCGTGTTGAATGGGCTGGTCCCTGCGGTTGAACGCATGAAACACCATGGCAAGGGGCAAATCGCTGTCGTGGGCTCTGTGTCCGGATACACCGGCCTTCCCGCCGCTTCAGCCTATGGCGCGTGCAAGGCGGCGGTGAACAACATGGCCGAATCGCTGCTTTTCGACTTTGAGAAGATGAACATTCGAATTCAGGTCATGAACCCCGGTTTCATCGATACGCCGCTGACGGGCAAGAACGACTTTGAGATGCCCTATCTCATGCCCGTGGACAAGGCGGTGGAGCGCATGATCGCGGGCTTTGAGCGCGGACCGTTTGAAGTGTCATTCCCGCGCCGCTTCACCTGGCAGTTGAAGATTTTGAGGCTTCTGCCGCACAGCATCTATTTCTGGATCATGAAACGCTCGACCGGCTGGAACAAACGCGAACTCGACTTCGGTGAGACCGAAGAGGCAGCGACTGTTCGGATGGTTTGAGTGTGGAAGGGTCGCATTTGATCATGCAGGCAAGTCCCGCATTCGTCCGGTCGATGCCCTTCGTAGCCGGACGATTGAGTGTATGGTCAAGGCGATGACGATGATTGTGCCGCCGATGAGTGTGCGTCCGGTGACAGCCTCGTTGAAGATCAGCCAGACCCAGACCGGCGTCAGCACCGTCTCCAAAAGGTAGAACATCGCAACTTCCGGACCGGAAATGTATTTGGGGCCGGTGGCCAGACACCAGACCGCGGCGGGTCGGCTGATGGCGCCATTCAGAATGATC
>JBCBHR010000414.1:0-1943 GCA_038525365.1 Pseudomonadota bacterium
GCAAACGCCAACAAAATGAGCCCAACGCCCGTGAACAGCAGGATCAACTGCACCCACCGCGTCCAGCTTGCAGGTGCGGGCTCATCACCCGACTGCTCGACGCGCACGCGACCCATGGCGATCAACACCAGACCGACCGCTATGCTTGTCAAAAGGCTCATGCCAATCGTGATCGGCAGAGACGTGCCAAGGATGATGTTGAAGCGCGCAATCACCCCATCCGCGACCACGATTGTCGCCATAACCACCATCAAGACATGCAGGATTACGGCCGAGCGATTGCCGATATTGATCAAACGCCAATTGCGAACATACGGCGCAAACACGGCGCGCGAGAGCCGCAAGACGAGATAGAGGATCGCAAGTCCGCCGAAGAGCGGCACCGCCAACTCCGCGATGTCACCACGCAGTACACCGAAATTATCGAATATGAGATAGATAACCCCGAGAAGCGCCCAGAAAACAAATGTCGGCAGAAGCGTGTACCAAAAGCCAACCGTCAGCCGCGCAAAATAGGTCGGCGCCTCATGTGCCCGGTCGCGCTCAATCCACGCGCCAAACGTCTTGCGTGACCCAAACACGGCGCCCACGGCAGCAAACAACGACACGAACAACGCGCCAATGAGAGCCGTCTGCTTCGTGCGCCAAGTGAAACTCAGCCATGAATTGACACGCCGCGTGAGCCGATCAAGCCGGTCGTTGAAATCGGAGAAGAATTGCTCACCAAAGGCTTGCGAAATGTCGTAGCGCTTCGACAGGGTTTCGGAGAAGAGCTCACGCCGCCGTTCGGCGATGTCATCGGTCAGATCACCGGCGGTGATCGTCGCGTCTTCAAGTTGGCCGATCAACAGGTTGATGCGCGCGCGCTCTTCTTGCAGGGCGTTGCGCTCGGCGGTAACGAGTTCCGGCTCCGGCGCTTCGCCCTCGGCAGGTGGCGCACCCAATTGATCAAGCCGTGTGCGCACAGCCGTGATGCGCTCTGTCAACGTGACCCCGATTGCGATGGCCTCGCCTTGTTGGGCAGCCGCCTGCTGCGCAATCGCAACCATCGCGTCTTCATCGTCAAGCCGATCCTGAAACCGGGTAACGAGGGACTGAACATCCCGTGTCAGTGTCTCCACGTCGATGTCGACTTCTGCAGGCAAAGTTTGCGCAAAAGCGCTGCCAGCCAGCATAACTGCGAGGATCAGGGCGGAAAGGAATCGCAACAACCACATGCTTTCGCCTTAGCACACGGTGTTTGAAACGAAACCGGGCCGTCGCATCGAAACAAATCCACGACGGCTTTGTGTGTCGATTTCACAGGCCAGTTCAGCAACAGTGCACGTCGAAAAGACGGGGACCCATGGCCGAGTATTCAGCCCTTGCCATCATGCGCAATGCGCTTTCCGGCAATCGCCATTGGAAACAGGTTTGGCGCAAGCCAGACCCGAAACCGCATTATGATGTCATCATTGTGGGTGGCGGCGGCCACGGCCTCGCGACCGCCTATTATCTCGCCAAGGAGCACGGCATCACCAATGTCGCCATACTTGAAAAAGGATGGCTCGGCGGTGGCAATATTGGCCGCAACACGACAATCATCCGCTCGAACTATCTGCTGCCCGGCAACACGCCATTCTATGAGCACGCCATGAAGCTCTGGGAGGGTCTCTCGCATGACCTGAACTACAACGTCATGTTTTCGCAACGCGGCGTCATCAACCTGTTCCACACACCGGGCCAGGAAGATGACCATGCGCGACGCGGAAACGCCATGATCCTACAAGGCGTGGATGCGCGATTTGTCAGACCTGCGGAATTGAAAAAACGTATGCCCGCGCTCAACACGCAAGGCCCTTCCCGCCTGCCAATTCTCGGCGGCTTGGAACAACCACGCGCCGGAACTGCGAGACACGCCGCGCCGGTCAGCGCCGCGCGCATAGCCCCAAGCCACCGCGTCG
>JBCBHR010000415.1:0-1934 GCA_038525365.1 Pseudomonadota bacterium
GCTTTACGTGGTGAAGTCGCAAATCCACGCCGGCGGCCGCGGCAAGGGCAAGTTCAAAGAGCTGGGTCCCGATGCCAAAGGCGGTGTCCGCCTTTCAAAATCGGTGGAAGAGGTCGTCGAGAACGTCAAGGAGATGCTCGGCAACACACTCGTCACCGCGCAAACCGGTGATGTGGGCAAACAGGTCAACCGCCTCTATATTGAAGACGGCGCTGACATCGACCGGGAACTTTATTGCTCGTTGCTGATTGACCGAACGACCGGTCGCCCGGCCTTTGTCGTCTCAACCGAAGGCGGCATGGACATCGAAGCGGTGGCCGAAGAGACGCCGGAAAAAATCCTGACGCGCCCGATTGATCCCGTCAAAGGCATGACGAAGACCGACGTCAATGCCATTGCCAAGGCGCTTGAACTGAAGGGCGCTGCCAAAAAGGACGCGGACGAACTGTTCCCGATCCTCTATAAAGTGTTCTCCGAAAAGGACATGAGCCTGCTTGAGATCAACCCGCTGATCGTCATGAAAGACGGCCATCTGCGCGTGCTCGACGCCAAGGTTTCCTTCGACGGAAACGCCCTGTTCCGTCACCCGGACATCATGGAATTGCGTGATGAGACGGAGGAAGACGACAAGGAAATCGAAGCATCGAAATTTGACCTCGCCTATGTGGCGCTCGACGGCGACATTGGCTGCATGGTCAACGGCGCTGGTCTTGCCATGGCGACGATGGACATCATCAAACAGTATGGTGCTGAACCGGCAAACTTCCTCGATGTTGGTGGCGGCGCGTCAAAGGAAAAAGTCACGGCAGCCTTCAAGATCATCACCTCCGACCCGAACGTCAAAGGCATTCTGGTCAACATCTTCGGCGGCATCATGCGCTGTGATGTGATTGCCGAAGGTGTCGTCGCGGCGGTCAAGGAAGTGGGCCTCAAAGTGCCGCTCGTCGTGCGTCTGGAGGGCACAAATGTCGATAAGGGCAAGGAGATCATCAACTCCTCAGACGTTGATGTGATCGCTGCCGACGACCTTGACGATGCGGCGCAAAAAATTGTCGCGGCTGTGAAGGGGTGACCCTTGGAAGGGCAAACGACAGCCGATGTGATTGCGACCTGGCTTCCGCTGGTCATCATCTTCGGTGCGTTTGCCTTCTTCATGCGCTCATCCATGCGCCAGTACTACAAGCACGTGGATGAGGTGAACGCAGTCAACCAGCAGATCGTGGACACAAACCGCGAAATGCTGGCCGAACTGAAAGCGATCAAAGAGGAATTGCGAAAACCGTCATGATCCGTTTTGCCTTACGATATCCGGGCCGGTCCCTGCGCACTGCACTGTTCGGTGCATGCGTATCGATGGCATGCGTGTCTTTGGCCTGGGTGGCGCCGGTTGCGGCGCAGAGCGGTCTTGAGGGTGACGCGATCACGCCGGTCTTTGCGTTCAATCGCATTTGCTACGGCCAAGTGCCTGCGCTGCAGGGCATCCGCAATATGGCAACGCAGCTTGGCTGGAAACCGCTCACAGATGACGAATTGGCGCCGTTTGGCAGCAAGGCCGATTGGGCCACGCTGGAAGGCTGGGACGTTCAGCTCGGCAATGCGTTTTATCGTCTTGGCCTGTCGCAAGGCCCTGCATCCGACGACATCGTCACCCAGTTTCCCGACTTTGAAACCGGCACATCCACGTCGTGCACGCTGATCCTCGGCGACGAGCACGACGCTGCTACCGTCGCCTCGCAGATGCAGGAGTTGGCGGGCAAGGAACCGGTGCAAGCGGCCGTGGATGAAGGCTCTGTCCTGACCACCAGTTGGGCCGGTGGCAATGCCGACTTCAAAGTCTTTTTGTTCAACAAAGTATCGAAAACCGGTGAGGGCAACGTCCTCAACGTGACCCTGATTTCGAAGGAATAAGAGAAATATCATGTCCATTCTCATCG
>JBCBHR010000416.1:0-1931 GCA_038525365.1 Pseudomonadota bacterium
CACAGCCGCAGGTTAATCCTCACAACCCTTGCGCTGGTCAGCGTGGCGCTTGTAGCGCCTGCGCTTGCGCAATCATCACTTGGTATCGGCGCAGCCGAACAACCGATGACCAATGCGGGCAATGGGCCGCTTGCCAACTTCTTTGCGTGGGTCGCCATGCAACAGCGCGAGTTCTACCGCCTCATGACCGACGCGCTTGGTGACATGCGCGACAATCCCGCCGCCGCATGGGTGCTGATCTGGCTGTCGTTTCTCTATGGTATCCTTCACGCCGCAGGCCCGGGCCACGGAAAAGTGGTGATTTCATCTTACATGCTCGCCACCGACACACAGCTGAAACGTGGCGTTGCCATCAGCTTGGCAGCCTCTCTCCTTCAGGCCACATCCGCCATCGTAATCGTCGGTGTCGGGTTCATATTGCTGCGGCAAGTCTCCGTGTCGGTAACAGACACAACGCGCGGCTTTGAGATCGCGTCCTATGCCATGGTCACCGCACTCGGCACATGGCTCGTCATTCGCTCTATCATGCGCATACGCCATAGGCCGCTGGTGTCGCTGTCCGCTGCAGTGGTCGATCATGCACACGCGCATGGTCATGGTCATCGGCATGGGCATGGGCACGATCACGACCACCATCACCATAATCACAGTCACGATGGCCACCACAGCCGTGGTCACCATGATCACGGGCACGGTCATGACCATCATCACCACGACGGCGAAGTCTGCTCCAGTTGCGGCCACGCGCACATGCCGTCGGCATCGAAGATGAGCGATATCGAGGGCCTGCGCGAGGCGATGGCGGCGGTCTTTTCCGTCGGTTTAAGGCCGTGCACCGGTGCGCTCGTCGTTTTGACTTTTGCCTTCATGAACGGGCTTTGGTGGGCGGGTTTGGCATCAACCTTTGCCATGTCCATTGGCACCGCAATCACAGTCTCCACCCTGGCCGCGATCGCCGTTGGCGCAAAGGGCCTTGCAAAACGCTATGCCGGTTCAAGCGAGTTTGGCCCAGCCGCATTGGCAACCGTGGAAGTTGTCGGCGGTCTATTGATCCTCGCCATCGGCGTCACACTGCTTGGCGGGGCCACGGCGCCCTGAAATTCCGCTCAATCTCTGTCCGGCGTTGACTTCGCCTTGATGCGGCCGCGCAGCCACAATCCGGCAAACGGCAATATCAGCACCACACCGATCATCGCGCCTGCGATCAGCCGGTTTTCACCGCCAATCGCAAGCATGATCTGCGGCAGGAAAAATATGAACAGGCAAAACCCGATGAAAATCGCGGCGGCGACGAAAAGTGTCGTACGGTCATAGGTCGGCGCCATCAAATCGCTCTTGTCGCCATCGCCGCGCTCTTCAGTCATATCGTCCAGCCTCCATCGATCTTGTATTCCGCGCCGGTGACAAATCCCGCCTCATCAGACGCGAGGTAGACCGCAAGGCCAGCAATTTCATCGGCTGTGGCGATGCGCCCCATCGGTTGGCGCGAGAGGAACATGTCGTAGGCCTTGTCGTAGCTGCCCACCTGATCGCCAAGCGTTTTCATGCGGTCTTCAAGCGACGGAGATTCAACAGTTCCCGGGCAAATCGCGTTGCAGCGCACCTGTTTGGGCGCAAAGTCGACGGCAACCGCTTTGGTCAATCCGATGATGGCCGCCTTCGTCGCGCCATAAATGTAGCGGTTCGGTGCACCTTTGATCGACGATGCACCTGAAGCCATGTTGACAATCGATGTCGTACCGCCGGTTTCGTTTGCGCGCTCCAGCATGCCCGGCAGGAAAGCCCGGATCATGCGGTGCATGGACTTCACGTTGAGGTCGAAGGAGAAATCCCAAGCGTCCTCGTCGGCCTCAAGCACAGAACCGTGGTGCACAAAGCCCGCAATATTAGCGAGGACGTCAACTTTGCCGATTGCGGCGCCATAGTCCGCC
>JBCBHR010000417.1:0-1928 GCA_038525365.1 Pseudomonadota bacterium
AGATCCGCCCGGCACCGCGCTCAAAAGACGTCGCAGATCGGTATAGTGCCAGGCTTCAACCTTGCGCGTCGGCAGGCCGTTTTCCTTCAACGCCTGGATCGCTTGATCACGCGCCATAATCGTGTCGCCATTGCCCGGCAGGTCATTCAGCCGGTCGCCGAAATGCGCGATGAGTGCCTCTTCGGCGGCGGTCAGTTTTACAGGTGCATTCATGGATTTTCGCTCCTCAGGCCGCATGCGAAATGATGTCGGCGTAGCCTTTGGCTTCGAGCTCTTTTGCCAAGTCTTTGTCACCGGTTTTCACGATCTGGCCTTTGGAAAGCACATGTACGCTGTCGGGCACGATGTAATCGAGCAGGCGCTGATAGTGCGTGATCACGATGGTCGCTCGGTCGGGCGAGCGAAGCGCGTTGACACCATCGGACACGATTTTCAGCGCATCGATATCCAGACCTGAGTCGGTCTCATCAAGCACGCAAAGTGAGGGCGCCAGCAGTTTCATCTGCAGGATTTCGGCGCGCTTCTTCTCGCCGCCCGAGAAGCCGACATTGAGGGGCCGCTTGAGCATCTCCATGGAAATGTCGAGCGTACCGGCCGCCTCGCGGACAAGCTTGATAAAGTCCGGCGTAGACAACTCTTCATCACCGCGCGCCTTGCGCTGCTCGTTCATCGCGACTTTCAGGAACTGCATGGTCGCAACGCCGGGGATTTCCATTGGATACTGAAACGCCAAAAAAATGCCCGCCGCCGCCCGTTCCGCAGGGTCCATCTCAAGGATGCTCTCGCCATTGTAGACGATATCGCCGTCGGTCACTTCGTAGTCATCACGGCCGGCGAGAATGTAAGACAGCGTCGACTTTCCAGAGCCGTTCGGGCCCATGATCGCAGCCACTTCACCTGCCTTTACGGTCAGGTTCAGCCCGTTGATGATTTGCGTTTCCGTATCTGCGATTTTCGCGTGCAGGTTTTTGATCTCAAGCATCGTTTTCTCCGTGTGCGCTTGCGCGCGTCAAATTCCGTGTTCGGTTGCCGTCAGTTGCAGGCTTGTGCGACCCACTGATCGGCAAGCGCGCCACGCGCGCATTTCCATTTTACGCCATGGGCCACCAGCGACAGCCTGCCGTCTTCCAAAGGCTTCAACATGAACCGCTGCCAACCACCATCGGCGCTGTCATCGGCGTAGCCCGTCTCGGTCACATCGACGATGACCCGCGCTTGATCAGCATCGTACCGATTGATCATGCGCACATTCATCGTCAGCTCAGGTCGCCCCTCTTTGGCCAAGTCCGGGAAACCATTCCAACGATCACCCAAAATTTCCATCGCACTGTTGACGGTTTTCGACTCAGGCGTCTGCCACGCCATAAAGCCTGCGGGCGTTTGGATACCGTCAGCAGCCTGGGCGTTCGACATCCACGCCAAGGCGACAAAGCCTGCCAAAAAGAACCGCCAACCGGGGATTTGCATCACTTCCTCGCAAACAAACCGCGCGCCGCAAAACTTAGTCCCGCAACCAACCCCAATACGCCGCCCGACAGCATCGGATTGCCAAGTGGATCGAGCCAGTACCCCACGGCAGTCGCGATGAGAATCGATGCCGCGCCAGCCAGCCGAATGGTGCCGGATTTGTTGTTTTTGGCGTTAGCCAACGGAGCCTTCCAACGAAATCCCAATCAGCTTCTGCGCCTCGACCGCAAACTCCATGGGCAGTTCCTGGATCACCTCTTTGACAAAGCCGTTGACGATGAGCGCAATGGCCTCTTCTTCCGGAATACCGCGCTGCATGCAGTAAAACAGCTGATCTTCGGAGATTTTGGACGTCGTCGCCTCATGCTCAAACTGCGCGGTCGCGTTGTTGGCTTCGATGTATGGCACCGTGTGGGCGCCACAATCATTGCCGATCAGCAGCGAGTCACATTGTGTGAAGT
>JBCBHR010000418.1:0-1897 GCA_038525365.1 Pseudomonadota bacterium
GCTGATGAAGCTGATCGTGTTGCCGCTGACCCGGATCACCTGACAATTGCGGTCTTCGCCAATCGTGCGGCAGAAGAGGCCTTCTTCCCAAAGCCAAGTGCCATTGATCGCCTCGCCGTTGGCGCGCTGACCGATCAGTTCATTGCCGGGCGTGAAGCGCACGGTCAGCGCGGAATTCACCAACTCTTTCTCGATGACCACATCGCGAAAGTCACTATCATTGGTGATCACGGTGCCTGTGGCAACAGCGGCGGCGCTTGCGGACGCGGTTTGCGTTTCCGGTGATGGCGTGCTGCTGCACGCGGCGACCATCGCCGCAATGGCCAAAGCTGACAGTGTTCTCTTCATAATTACCCCCGTGAATAGCCTTCAAAATGATTGCAGCCGACGCACTCAAAGTCCAGCCATCGCCCACGCCCTTGCGAGCCTGCCAAGCGGGGGCTAACAGGCGGGCACCGACCAACGCGTTCCCGCCGCAAGCCCCATGTCAGACAAGAAGAAAAACAAAAAGCCGCAAAAACTGAAGGCGCGCCAGCCGCGCGGTTTTGTGGATCGCAGCGCTGCCGACATCCGCGCGACCGATGAAATGGTCGCCAAGATCAAGGCGGTTTACGAGAAGTACGGCTTTGATCCGGTCGAGACGCCGATGTTTGAATACACCGACGCGCTGGGCAAGTTTCTGCCCGACACGGACCGGCCAAACGCGGGTGTTTTTTCGGTGCAGGACGATGACGAACAGTGGATGAGCCTGCGCTATGACATGACCGCGCCGCTTGCGCGCCATGTCGCCCAAAACATCAACGAAATCGCACTACCCTACCGCACCTATCGCAGCGGCTGGGTGTTCAGAAATGAAAAGCCCGGCCCCGGTCGCTTCCGCCAATTCATGCAATTTGACGCCGACACCGTTGGCGCGCCTGGTGTGCAGGCAGACGCCGAAATGTGCATGATGATGGCCGACACGATGGAAGCGCTGGGTATTAAGCGCGGTGACTATGTTATCCGCGTCAACAACCGCAAAGTGCTTGATGGTGTGATGGAGGCGATTGACCTCGGCGGCGATGAGAACGCCGAACGGCGGCTTACTGTGCTCCGCGCGATTGATAAGCTGGATCGGCTTGGCATCGAGGGCGTGCGGCAGCTGCTTGGCGAAGGACGCAAGGACGAGAGCGGGGATTTCACGCCGGGTGCTGGGTTGGATGCCAAGAGCATTCTACGCGTCCTGACGTTGTTCGAAATTGAAAAGTGGACAGTCGAAGCGCGCGAAGCAGACCCAGTCTACGATTCTGGCGTTGCGAGTGGCCAAATCGACATTCGCAAAAATGAAGGCATTCGAGCGGACGGCATTTTTGGCGGTTTGAGATCAGCAATCGGCGACGATACAAGAACTGGCACCGAAGGGCTTCATGATATCCGTGATCTCTGGAAACTTATTAAAGCCAGTGGATATGATGACGGGCGAGTACGCATCGACCCATCTGTCGTCCGAGGTCTAGAATACTACACAGGCCCCGTCTACGAAGCCGAACTCCTCTTCGACGTGACCAACGAAAAAGGCGAAAAGGTCCAATTCGGCTCGGTCGGCGGTGGCGGGCGCTATGATGGCTTGGTGAAACGCTTCACAGGCCAAGACGTGCCTGCGACCGGGTTTTCCATCGGCGTGTCGCGCCTGATGACCGCGCTGAAAAACCTCGGCAAACTCGGCCAAGACGAGATCACCGCGCCCGTCCTCGTCACTGTCATGGACGGCGACACGAACGCATTGGGCTCCTATCAAAAGATGGTTCAATCGCTGCGTGCCGAGGGCATCCGCGCCGAGATGTATCAGGGCAATTGGAAAAAATTCGGCAACCAACTGAAATATGCCGACCGCCGCGGCTGCCCGATTGCAATCATC
>JBCBHR010000419.1:0-1866 GCA_038525365.1 Pseudomonadota bacterium
ATGCTGCATATCCAGCGTGATCGCGCCGAAATCTTGATCAGCAATGGCCGAGACAAAACCGCGATCCGGAATGGACGACCACGCCGTCAGTACCACTTCATTGGCGGCCAGACGCTTGGCAAGCATATAGGGTTTTTTTGATGGCATCAGACGGGAGCTCGCGGCAGGCGGATCAAAAGATCAACCTTCGTCCTGCAATTCCTTGATCGCCTGTGCCATCATTTCATCCATTGTCCGGCGGATTTGATGATCGGACTGTTCAACACCAGCGGCATCAAAGTCGCCACGCAGCTTGCGAAACACATCTTCGTCGCCGGCCTCTTCAAAATCGGCCAGGATGACTTCCTTGGCGTAGGCTTCCGCATCATCTTTGCCGAGCATCGGCGCTGCCCACAAACCCAGAAGCTTGTTGCGGCGAGCCTCCGCCTTGAAGCGCAGTTCCGCATCATGGGCGAATTTGTTCTCAAAGGCGTCCTTGCGGTCGTCCATGCTCATGGTGTGGGTCTCCTCCAACGGGCAAGCAGTCGATGAACAGAAAATGGTGCGGCGGCGCGCGCCTTGCAAGCCGTCTAACCGAACGCTGGGCAAAAGATCAACACGGCTTGCCGTTGCGGTGGGCCGACTTTGGGCATAATTGCGGTGGAGCGTGATGATTGCAGGTTTGTCTGCCCGCTCAAATAAGCTACCACGCGCTAGTAAATCGCTCCGAAAAGATCGGCAGCGCACCAAAGGTTTTTTCCGCATGAAGCACCGCCGCCGCGTATATGAAGGCAAGGCCAAAATCCTTTATGAGGGACCCGAGCCCGGCACGCTTATCCAGTTTTTCAAAGACGACGCCACCGCGTTCAACGCCCAAAAACACGAGGTCGTGGAAGGCAAAGGCGTTCTGAACAACCGTATTTCAGAGCACATTTTCACTGCGCTGAATACGATCGGTATTCCGACGCACTTCATCCGTCGTTTGAACATGCGCGAACAGTTGATCCGCGAAGTGGAGATTATCCCGGTCGAGATCATTGTGCGCAACATTGCGGCGGGAACGCTGTCAAAGCGGCTCGGCATCGAGGAAGGCACGGTGCTGCCGCGCTCCATCATCGAATTTTGCTACAAATCCGACGAACTCAATGACCCGATGGTGTCAGAGGAGCATGTCACAGCTTTCGGCTGGGCCAATCCGCAGGAAATAGACGACATGATGGCGCTGGCGATCCGCGTCAATGACTTCATGTCCGGATTGTTCATGGGCATCGGCATCCAACTGGTCGACTTCAAGATCGAGTGCGGGCGTCTTTATGAGGGCGACATGATGCGCGTTGTCGTCGCCGATGAGATCTCGCCGGACAGCTGCCGTCTGTGGGACATCTCCACCAAGAATGCCCTCGACAAGGACCGGTTCCGCAAAGACATGGGCGGGCTTGTGGAAGCTTACACAGAAGTTGCACGCAGATTGGGTATCCTCAACGAAAATGAGCGTCCGCGGGGCAAGGGGCCGGTGCTCGTTGCGAGCAATGATGGTAAGGAGACCTGATGAAATGGGTGGTCAAAACTGGTTCAAGAAAACAGCGCAAGCGCTCTGCATAACCGGCGCGCTTGCACTTGCAGCGTGTACGCAGGTAATCCCCGGTGCGGAGCGCGCAGGCTTTGAGAACGTGGCTTCAGAGGACGGCGCGCAGATTTATGTTTGCGACACAGGCTCCTGCGGAAACCTGCTCATCGCGGTGCACAAAACTGAAGGCGTTACCGCCCAGGAAGTCGCTGAACTGGACCGGTTCGCCTCATCGGACTTCGGCCGTCGCTTGTTGCGCGAGGCGCTCGCGTCTGAAGCATCATCGCGCGGCGAAACCGGATTTGGCATCGGCACCGTGC
>JBCBHR010000420.1:0-1842 GCA_038525365.1 Pseudomonadota bacterium
CGCAGAACACAGCCGCCATGCTGACCACCTACAATGAGGTGGACATGACGGCGGTCATGGAGATGCGCAAGAAATACAAGGAGCTCTTTGAGAAGAAGCACGGCGTCAAACTTGGCTTCATGGGCTTCTTTGCAAAAGCGGTAACGCACGCGCTCCAAGAAGTTCCGGCGGTCAATGCCGAGATCGACGGCACCGACATCATCTACAAGCATTTCTGCCACATCGGCGTCGCCGTTGGCACCGACAAGGGACTTGTTGTCCCGGTCGTGCGTGATGCGGACGCGATGACCATTGCAGACGTTGAGAAGGAGATTGGCCGTCTCGGCAAGGCCGCGCGCGACGGTGCGCTCTCCATGGCCGACATGCAGGGCGGAACCTTCACGATTTCCAATGGCGGTGTGTATGGCTCGCTGATGTCTTCGCCGATCCTGAATGCGCCGCAGTCGGGGATCTTGGGCATGCATAAAATTCAGGAACGCCCAGTGGCAATTGACGGCCAGGTGGTCATCCGGCCGATGATGTATCTGGCGCTTTCCTATGATCACCGGATCGTGGACGGCAAGGAGGCCGTCACGTTCCTCGTGCGCGTCAAGGAAAGCCTGGAAGATCCCGAACGCCTGGTTCTTGACCTCTGATATGGACTGATGAAACGCGCGCTCGCCATTATCTCGATTGTCGGTGCTGGCTGTTTCGGTTTGTCCGGCACCGCATTTGCCACCGACATCGCCGTGGACGATGTGCAACCGATCACGTTTGAAGTCGGGCGCTTCGTCAAGTTTGTGCGCAACTACGACCCGGATCGTGAGGTGTTTGCTGACGGTGCGTTGGAAGGTGAGGGCGAAGCATGCTTCGAGATCGTCGCGGTCACCAATGAAGGGGTTTCGTTGAAGCATTTGACGGGCGACTATCAGCCCTGGTGGACCACGGAGACCTTCAAGGCTGGTACCTTCAACGAAACGTTTTTCACGTCCGATGCCTACCGCGATGATCATCCCGAGGCGGGCGTGCATGACCAGATGCAGCGCGAACTTGGCTATGTGGATCGGTGCGATTGATGCGCGTTGCACGTCACGTTTTCATGGTAGGGATCGCGTTTTTGGCTTTATGTACAGCAACCACATATGCGCAGGATGATCCGCGTATTGAGCCGTATCGCGCAAACCTCGAACTGGTTAAACTCGATGATGCTGCGCTGCTAAATCGTGCGTTGCAGCGTTTTCGCCTCGGCGATTTGGCGGTTACGTCGGGCGCGATTGTAGCGTCCGATCCGTTGGTTCAAGCCGACCGGCCTGCGTTTGTGTGGCGGGTTGAGCCCGGCGACTATCCCATCTTCCTCTATCGCCTAAGCGGCGTTGATCCGCGCGTCGCATTGGCAGAGTTGCGGTTTAGCGATGAAGCGCCGGTACACTGGCGTTGGGCCGTGCTGCCCGGTCAGGATGTCTCCAAGTTGGAAGACGGTTTTGTGTTTGGTTACGGCGTCGATGCTGGCACGGGTGGCTTTTACGATGCGGACGCTTGGATCGCGATGCAGGAACGCATCCGCCGCGAGGCCGAAAAGTCTGGCACAGAGCCCGCGCAGTTCGACTATTATCACACGCTTCTTGAGCCTGTCATGTGGACGGATGATGGTGTGCCGGTCGACATCATACACCAGCCGCTTGATGACAATCGGGTCAACATGGCGATTTTCTCAAGCGGTTGGGGCGACGGCTATTATTCAACGTTCTGGGGCATCGGGGCTTCCGGCGAGGCGGTGACACTGGTCACCGATTTTCGCGTGGCGACAAATGGCGATGGGCGTGAACCGGGTGAACAATTCTCCGCACGCATGCAGGAGACCAT
>JBCBHR010000421.1:0-1829 GCA_038525365.1 Pseudomonadota bacterium
GCTGGAATTTATGATGTCACTCGACTGATCGGTTTGACGCCTGCTGGCGCAGGTCGACCCGCGGCATGTAGGCCAGCAGAACGCCGTATGGCACCAGCATCACCAGCCCGACAAGCAGTTTTACACACAGATCACCGGCGGCCCAAGACGCCCAGCGAGCATCTTCAATTTTGAACTGCCCCATGACTTGTGCGGCCTCACGCGCTAAGGCGTCGCTGTAACCGGCAAAGGCAAACGCGCCGGAAAACGCGATTGTGAAGAACAAAACCGTGTCCAAAAGCGACCCTACGACGCTGGAAATCAAAGGCGCCTTCCACCAGCGATTGTCGCGGAAGACATCAAACACAGCGACATCCAGCAATTGCGCCAGAAGAAACGCCGTGCCGGAGGCAATCGCGATACGTGGATTGGCGAGGTAGATTGACAAAATCACCGCCAATACGAAGCCAGCAAACACGACCGTGCGCGCCGATTGCGCACCAAAGCGGCGGTTCGTCAGGTCGGTGACGAGGAAGGCGATTGGGTAGGTAAACGCGCCATAGGTGAACAAATCCGCCAAATTGAAGCTGCCGAACGAATAGCCGACGGGAAATTGGACGAGATAGTTTGAGGCGATGACCACAATTGCCATCGCCAGGATATACGGCACGGTATGCGAAAAGCGGAACGGCTGCATTTTTTTATCCTGGGTTATGCCACCAGCGTGCAGCCGGTTGACTGCACGGTACGACTAAGGGCGAAGGTTAGCGAGGGCTAAACTTAAGCCGCAGTTTCAGCCTGCTTTTGCGCAACACGGCGCTTGATCAGGCGCGCACGCGGTGAAAGCTCGACTGTTTTCGCCTTGGCAAGGAAGCTGTCGAGGCCACCACGATGCTCGACTGTGCGCAATGCAGAAGTCGAAATGCGCATGCGGAACTTCTCGCCAAGCGCCTCGGACATCAGCGTCACATTGCACAGGTTCGGCAAGAACCGGCGACGGCTGCGGTTTTTTGCGTGGCTGACATTGTTGCCAGTCATGACGGATTTAGCGGTCAATTCACATGTGCGGGACATCTGGTCACCTGTTAAGCTGTCGATAGCTCCATTGGGCAAACAGCCAGCAGCCTCGGCCGGGCACGTCTGATCTCGCGGAGCGGGAAGTCGCGGTGCTATAGTCAAACTGCCGCGTGCGGTCAATGCTGTGGCAAAAATTACATCGCCGATTTCGTTGGTCATCTCAGTTTGGTCGAATTCGCGCAACAAGAGCGCTCGGATAAGACAAGGCAGGGACGCCATCGGGATGAAAAGGAACTCGATCTGATGAATATGAGATGGGCCAAAACCACGCTCTTCACCCTCCTACTCGCGTCCACCATCGGCATCGGCGTCGGCAATGGCGTCACCTCGGCTCAAGCAGAAACACGCTTCGCCAGCGAATACGCAATCTCCGCAATCGGCTTTCGTGTCGGAAACAGCAAGTTTGACACCACGATAGACGCAAACGGCACCTATTCCATCGACGGCTCGCTGCGGTCATCGGGCGTCGCACGCCTGTTTGCGGCCATCAACGGCACTCTGTCGGCAAAGGGCGGGCGCAACAACGCAGCCGTCTATTCCACCGCATTTGACGTCGCCTACACCGAGGGCACGAAGAGCAAATCCACCCGCTTCGCCACATCCAGCGGTCAGATCACCGGCGCCACCAACGTGCCCGAGATCAAGCCAAAGGGCGAATGGGTGCCGCTCAAAACAAGTGACTTGCGCGGTGCGGTCGATCCAATCGCCTCAATCATGGTTCCCGCAAGTGGACGCGGGGAAGTGTGTGCGCGCTCGCTCAAAGCCTTTGACGG
>JBCBHR010000422.1:0-1820 GCA_038525365.1 Pseudomonadota bacterium
AAAAATAGTCTTCGGCATAACCGAAACACTGAAACGGCCGACCCGGTGTCGGCCGTTTTTCTTTGGCGGTGATCTCCGCTAACACTGTGCGCAAGCATATTTCGAAGGAGAGCACCCCTCTTGGCCCATTCGCTCAAAGGCGTCGTCGTTCCCGTCACCGCGTTCCAGCAGAACTGCACGATCCTGTTTGACCAGGAAACCCGCGCAGGCATCGTCATTGATCCGGGCGGTGACATCGAGTCGATCATCACAGCTGCACAAAAAGAGGGCGTGACACTGGAGGCCATTTGGCTCACGCACGGCCACATCGACCATGCTGCGGGCGCGATGGATCTGAAAGACCGGCTGGATATCAAGATCATCGGTCCACACATCGACGACACACCGCTTCTGCAAGCACTGCAGCAGCAAGCGGGCATGTTTGGGCTCACCGATCAGGTGCGAAACGTGACGCCGGACACCTGGCTGAACGATGGCGATGAGGTGAGCTTTGCTGGCCACATCTTCCGCGTCCTGCATTGCCCGGGTCATGCGCCGGGCCACGTCATTTTTGTCAATGACGCCCATAAATTCGCGCATTTAGGCGATGTCTTGTTTCGCGGATCAATCGGCCGTACAGACCTTCCGGGCGGCAATCACGCAACATTGTTGAAGTCGATTGCGAAAAAAGTGCTGCCACTGGGCGATGACGTTACGTTCATCTGCGGCCATGGCCCGGGCAGCTCAATTGGTGAGGAACGCAGGACCAATCCGTTCCTCGTTGGGCAAGTTTAACGACACGTGCCGATCACTTGCCGATCATTTGGGAACGCAGAAATGGTCGCGTCCGTCATAGCCGCGGAAAGTACCCGTTTCGGCGTTGAACGAGCGGTAGCGGTTGTCACACCAGCGATACCAACCGGGTGTCCACGGCTCGAGGCTGGAATACTGAACCACGGATGGCGCGGCCGGTGCAGGCGGAAATGCCTGTGGCGCAACATAGCGCTGGCGCGGCGGCGCAGCATATGTCGGCGCGTGGCGAACCGCTGGCCGTGTTTGCGACTTGTTCAGCGCATCCAGCACAACGACTGTGCCAAGGATGCCAAGCGCGACACCAAGACCGGTTGAGCCATCAACCTGTTTATGTTGCCGATGGACACGCCGTTTGTGGTGAAAGCCATTGTGCTGGTGGATCACGACGGAGTTGCCATGATGGCCGCGGACGTGGCGGTCACCGGCTTGGGCGGATGTTGTCATTGCTGCCATCGGGGCCGCAATCATGGAAAGTGCGGTGGCTGTGGCGAGAGTTTTGGTCTTGAAAGAACCCATCGGGTATCCTCCTTTTTTCAGGATGCCCAACACTGCCACTCGCTGGCTGAATGGCACCTGAACACGGCATTCATCTGGCAAGACGGTACGAACACCCTTTGTATCAACGCGTAAGACAACGGTCACTGGCACCATGAGCGACGACGACGACACTACGACGATCACCAAGCCGCGCACCAAGGCAAAGCCGAAGGTCGACCGGCCAAAGCTCTACAAGGTCATCCTCGTCAATGACGACTTCACACCACGTGAGTTTGTGGTGCGGATCCTCAAGGCCGAGTTTCGCGTCAACGAAAGCCAAGCCTATGGCATCATGATTACGGCGCACCGGAAGGGTTCGTGCGTCGTGGCGGTCTTCACCAAGGACGTTGCCGAGACCAAAGCCACCCGCGCAACCGATGCCGGGCGCAATGCGGGCTTTCCGCTGACATTCACCACCAAGCCGCGCACCAAGGCAAAGCCGAAGGTCGACCGGCCAAAGCTCTACAAGGTCATCCTCGTCAATGACGACT
>JBCBHR010000423.1:0-1814 GCA_038525365.1 Pseudomonadota bacterium
TGCAGCGCCTGTGGGAGAATAGCCAATCCGCCAAGCCCGCCCGACGTCACCAGACCATCGACCTCAACCTCAAATTTCATGGTTTCCGGGTCCATCAGCGGCAGAGACGAAAACGTGTTGCAAAGTGAAATTGATGCAGCGCCCGCTTCATAGGCCGCACCGGCAGCTTCGACCAAGCTGGAAGTCGATGGTGTCAGCTTAACCCATATGGGCACGACGACCGCGCCGGTCACAGCTTTCAAAATCGCGCGGATGATGTCTTCATCATTGGCGATGTTGGCGCCCATATCCTTACGGTCCATATGCGGACAGGACATGTTAAGTTCAATAGCATCACATCCAACGTTGACACATGCCTTCGCCAGCTTGGCCCAATTGTCCATTTCTTCGTCATTGCCAGCACCGGCCATGATCGACGCGATCAGCATCCGATCGGGATAGGTGGTTTTGATCTCCTCAAGGTCGGGAAGCCAATCTTCCAGCGGCTGGTCGGAGATCAATTCCCAATTCCACGATGAATGCGACACGGTGTCGGCGCGCTTGTTGCGCGACACATAGGGCGCTGTTTCTCCCGCACGTTGGAAGATCGTTCTGGGTCCGGCAACGTTTTCGACCGGGTGCAAACCAATCGTCTTGGTCACAACACCGCCCCATCCGGCTTCAAAGGCCCGAAGTATCTTCTTCTTGCTTTCCGTCGGCGGCGCGGACGCCAGAACGAATGGATTGATAAAATCAAGGCCCGTGAATTGAGTAGAAAGCTTGGTTGTCATCGCAAACTCCTAGCGTCTGAGTTTCAAGGAAGCCAATTTTTGACCAAAAAGTCAATATTTCAACAATCCCGCCAGACGCCGCGCCTTGAGCGTCGAAAAGAGCCGCTGAAGGTCTACTCCAATCAGCGGAGCAAGCCCATGCCGATGGCGTTGAGCTCACTATCGGCTGCGCGCATGGGCTAGGCGACAGGGTCATGCCAATCTCCCGGATGTCCGGCATCATCACGTGGCGAGATGTGGCTGACCAGGCCGTTCGTCAGCCACCGCCAACTGTTGATGGGTCGTTGAGCGCAATTCGGGCCGCGATGACATCCAGCGTCGAGCGTCCCGCGTGATGCAATGGTCCTGAATTGTCGATATGGGTGACCACGATCCCGGTCGGGAAGACACCGGCAGAACGCGCCAACCGCGTTGAAATTTCTTCAGCACTTTCACGACCGCGTGCCGACAGTCGCTCGACAAGCACTTCTGGCGCGACGTCCAGATTGATGACATGAAGCTGCGGAAAAACCGAGGCGATGCTGGTGAGTGCCCGCCTGGAGCCGTTCATCATCGCATGCCCACCCTTTTGAGTGTGCGCCAAGACGGGCGTTGGGATGCCGTACTGGAGGCCGTGCGCTTCCCATGTGACGCAAAACGCATTGGCGGCGCGCGCGCGCACAAACTCATGCTCGGTCATCGTGTCGTGGTCTTCGTTCCCGCCATCCGTGCGGGTGATGACCCGGCGCACAAACATCATCGCGCTGTCGCGCTCAAAATGCGGCCGCAGCCAGTTGATAAGGCTGTCTTTGCCCGAGCCGCTCGGCCCCGTAATAAGGAACAATGTGCCACGTCCGCTCACGGCCTCATACACTCCGCTCTGCAAAAACCGGCCCGATCAGGCGACACGCACACCGCTGCGCCAGACAGAGCTGACCACCGGTACATCACCTGGCTCGCGGCGCACGCGAACAACATCGGCACGCAAACCGGGCTCCAACCGCCCGCGATCATGCAAACCGACCGTACGGGCAGGATTTGATGTCACGAGCGCGACGGCCTTTG
>JBCBHR010000424.1:0-1744 GCA_038525365.1 Pseudomonadota bacterium
AACAGCAAAATTCGTTTGCGCTTGCGTGCGGTTCAATTCCACGAGCACATCGCCGACGTCCACGATGTCGCCCTCTTCGACGGCGATGCGCGAAATGATCCCGCCTTCCAAATGCTGGATGCTCTTTGAACTCGATTGAACATCAACTGCGCCAGATGCGATGACACCGCTCGCCAGTGGCGCAGTGGACGCCCATGTGCCGAACACGCCGAACGCGAGGAACAACGTCACATATCCCGCCGTAATGTACGGACTTGCCGAAAACGAACGGGTTTTCGCTTTGTCAGTCTCCGTGGCCGCCATTGCCAACCTCCCACACGTCCCTGCTGCGCGCGCGATCTGGCCGCGCAAGCAAAATGGGCTGTCTCGCGTACCAAACGCTATGCCGCTCGACATCTGTCATCAGGCAGCACCCGCCGCAGCCTTTATTGCCGCAAGCTTTGCTTTGTCGCCAACTGCCTTGAGCATTTTGGGCTGAAGCAGGTCCTTGGTGTCGCCAAAGGCCTGCATGCGGCCGTCCTTCAAGAGCAGCGCTTTGTTGGAAAGCGCAATCAGCGACATCTTATGACTGACAAACAGCACTGTACGCCCCTGCTCCCGCAAGCCGGTGATCGCACGCGCAAGCGCTTCCTCACCATCGGAGTCCAGATTGGCGTTTGGCTCATCCAGAATGAGAACCTTCGGATCGGCATAAAGCGCACGCGCAAACCCGACGCGCTGGCGCTGGCCGCCCGAAAGTTTTCCGCCGCCGGGGCCGATCTGGGTGTCGTACCCATCCGGCAAGGACTGGATAAGTGTGTGGGCGTTGGCTGCCTCGGCAGCGGCGACGACACGCGCATCATCAACCTCATCAAAGCGCGCAATGTTTTCTGCAATCGTGCCTGCAAAAAGTTCAACGGTCTGCGGCAGATAGCCGAAATGGCGACCGAGCTTATCATTGTCCCAATGCTGCAACTCGGAACCATCAAGGCGAGCCGCGCCGCCTGTTGGCGGCCAAACGCCGACAAGGGCGCGGATCAGGCTCGATTTCCCAGCGCCGCTAGGACCGACAATCGCCATGACGTCTCCGGGCTCGACGGCGAAGGTGACGCCTTTGACAATCGGCGTGCTGCTGCCGGGTGCTGCGACCGTAAGGCCCTCGGCTGAGACCGCACCTTTGGGTTCAGGCAAGTCCGTCTTTTTGTCTTCCTCTTCCACGGTCGCAAAGAGCGACTTCAACCGACCATAGGCGGCGCGGGCGGCAACGAACTGTTTCCACTGGCTTGCGATCTGATCGACCGGCGCGAGGGCGCGGCCCATCATGATGGACGCAGCAATCATGACGCCGGGCGTTATCGCACCTTCCAGCGCAAGGTATGCGCCAACACCCAAGATGACGATCTGCAACGACATGCGCACGAAACGCGATGCGGACAGCAGTGCGCCCGCCTTGTCAGAGGCGACCGCTTGGCTGGCCAGCATATCATTGTGCATTTGCGACCAGCGGCCACGCAGATTGCCTTCCATGCCAAGCGCGCGGATGGCTTCAACGTTCTGGAGCGTGGTGTTGGCAAAATACTGCGCCGACTGCCCGTGCGCCGCGGCTTCCGATAGGGCGCGTTTGGTGACAAACTCATTGAGGAACGCGAGCACAAACACGATCAATGCCCCGGCGGTCGCTACCCAGCCTATCATCGGGTGGAAAACAAAGCAGACCACCAGAAAAATCGGAACCCAGGGCAAATCGCAAAGCGAGATCAGGCCT
>JBCBHR010000425.1:0-1712 GCA_038525365.1 Pseudomonadota bacterium
GAACGGTTTAGCCAAACGGTCTTGAATTCGAGTTTGGAAGTCGCTGCAATGTCCCAGCGGTTCGATGAGACAAATCCCACCTTCTTGGTTTTGCAGTCCCACGCATCGACGATCATCCGATAGACGTCGGGAGAGGTCTTGAAGGTCTTGACCGCATCCACGCTGAAGATGTCGTCGACCAGTGACGCGATCCCGGAGTGATCGGTGGCAGCGCCCAGCATGTCGGGCGAACCGTTGGACAGGATCGCGATACGGTAACCCTCTTCGCGCAGGCGCTTCAGTGTCGGCACAACATCATCAAACGCATCCAGCGTCCAATATTCTTCCAGCAAGCCATTGCGCAGTTTTTCGTCGTCGATGCCATGGTGATGAAGCGCGAAATCAAGTGCTTCACCGGTCAATCGCCAAAAGTCGGCATAAGAACCCATGAGCGAACGCACCCACGAATACTCCAACTGCTTGACGCGCCATGTCTCGGAGATCGCCGCGTAATGCGGGCCGACAGCATCCGCGTGCTTGCGCATGGCCGAATGCACATCAAACAAGGTGCCGTATGCGTCGAACACATAGCCGATCTTGGCCATGATTTGTGTCCCCACTCGATTACCGTTTCCCGTCGCCGCAGACCTTTGTCGGCTGGATGGAAAAGCGTCAAGTGTCGCGGCTTGCCCCGATTGACTGGCACACGCGATGCGTTATCCGTGCGCTGACGACGATGGAGACGCCGCATGACCGTGAAGAGCACGACCGCAAGCACAACGTGGACCTATGTGGACGGCGATTGGCATGAGGGCAATGTGCCGCTCTTTGGCGCGCGCACACATGCAGTTTGGCTTGGCTCTTCGGTGTTTGACGGTGCGCGTTGGTTTGAAGGTGTCGCGCCGGATCTCGATCTGCATTGCCAGCGCGTCAACAGGTCAGCCGAAGCGCTTGGCCTGAGCGCCACGATGGCCGCAGGTGAGATCGAAGCCTTGACCCATGAGGGCCTCAAGAAATTCGATGGCAAGACCGCGGTTTATGTTCGTCCGAGCTATTGGGCAGAGGACGGTGGCTATATGGGCGTGCCTGCCGATCCGAGCTCCACGCGGTTTGCGCTGACGCTGTTCGAAAGCCCGATGATTGCGCCGGATGGGTTTTCCGTCACGATTTCACCCTTCCGCCGTCCTACGCCGGAATCTATGCCCACGGATGCAAAAGCCGGTTGTCTGTATCCGCAAAACGGCCGGGCAATCCTTGAGGCCAAAAAGCGCGGTTTCGACAATTGCATCACGCGCGACATGCTGGGCAATGTCTGCGAAACGGGCACGTCGAACATCTTTTACGTCAAGGACGGTCAGGTGATCACGCCCGCAGCCAGCGGTTCGTTCCTGGCTGGCATCACGCGTAAACGCATCATCGATCTGCTTTGGGATTACGGCTTCAAAACCACCGAGCGGGCGGTGTCGGTTGATGAACTGCTGGACGCCGATGAGATTTTCTCCACTGGCAACCACTCCAAGGTGGTGCCGATAATCAAAATCGAGGATCGCGAATTGCAGCCGGGACCCATCGCCAAAAAGGCACGTGAGCTCTACTGGGCATGGGCGCACGCCTGATTGCGCCTAAGCGGTTGATTTTCCGGCCCTGCTTCCTTGTCCGCCTGCAGCGCACCCGGCAGTTTCGTGCCGCCACCATCTTTCTTCATCCACTGCCAGAAGTGAATGTGGTTGTAG
>JBCBHR010000426.1:0-1704 GCA_038525365.1 Pseudomonadota bacterium
TAGGGACCTGGCTGCCCGGCTACAGTTGTCGCAGACAACGGTGAGCCGCGCGCTGAACGGATATCCGGAAGTCAGTGAGGACACACGGCGTCGCGTTGTCGAAGCCGCACGCGAGCTTGACTACAAGCCGAACTCCTATGCTCGGCGTCTGGCGACCGGAAAGGCCGGTGCCATCGGCCATGTCGTGCCCCTTGGTGAGCACGATATGATGAACCCGCACTTCACAGACTTCATTGCAGCGGCCGGTGTTGTCTACAATTCCCGAGGCTACGACATGCTTCTTTCCGTTGTGGAGGAGGACAAGGAAATCGACGCCTATCGCGCGCTGCGTCGCGACAGCCGCGTAGACGGTGTGATTGTCCACGGCCCAATGCGCGGCGACAAACGTGTCGACATCCTCAAAGACCTCGGCGTGCCTTTCGTCGTGCATGGCCGCGTGCCGGACCGCGAGCCGGATTATCCTTGGGTCGATGTGAACAACCGCGAAGCCTTTGCCGAAGCAACCGCATTTTTGACAGGCCTCGGCCACAGCCGCGTTGCGCTCATCAATGGCCTTGAGAGTATGGCGTTTGCAATCGACCGAAAGGCGGGTTTTATCGAGGGTTTGCGGCAGTCAGGATTGGACGCTGATCAGCGCCTGATGGCCACCGCCGAAATGACGGAGCCAAACGGCTATGCCGCCATGAACGCAATGCTCCGGGTTGATTTACCACCAACTGGAGTCGTCTGCTCATCCATGCTGGTGGCGCTTGGGGCCATGCGGGCGATCCGTGAACTGGGGATGAAGGTCGGTGTGGACATATCGCTCATCACCCATGACGACTGCCTGTCATTTCTCGGCACCGGTCGCGGCGAATTGGACGTCACGTCCACGCGCTCAAGCCTGAAAGAGGCTGGCACGGTCTGTGCCGGGCTTCTGCTCGATATCATCGATGGCAAGGCAAATGAGCAGTCCGTGCTCTTGAATGCCGAACTTGTGGTCGGCACCACAACGGCAGCCGCGCCGCTCACGCCCGCTTGACGCTAGAACTTGCCGACGACGTTTAGGAAGAACCCGTCATCATCCAATGTCAGATCGGTCAAGTCGTCGGAGAACCGACCGAAATTGTAGCCGACGCCGACTTTGAAATTGTCACCGATATGGCGATAGACTGCGGCCAACGCACCCCAATCGACGGTCTCCGCAGTCGGCGACCACAGCACGCGACCTTCCACGAGAGCGTCCCAGTTGCGGGCCACATGAAGATCAGCGCGGACAATGCCAAGATGTGCGCTTGAAGGCTCAAACACGCCGGAACCGCGCGCAGGCGTGACGCCGTCCGGAGACACTTCGACTTCGCCAATTCGGAAGCCATATTTTGCGCCAAGCGACAGGTATTTGTTGGCCTGCCAAATGCCGTCAGCGGACAGAACGTGGCTGCGCTGGCGTGGCCCGTCTGTTTCGCCCTGTGCATTGACTTGGTCATTGCCCGGCAGATCATAGAGATAGGTGTATTTGAAAAGCGCGTTGAAGCGATCATTGTCCACCGGACGATAGGCAAATCCCACCGATGCCTGCACATAGTCACCGTCGCGCAGATCGTCGTTTTTGCCATCGGTGAAGGCCGCATCGAACTCGGCGATCAGGCGCCAGTCAGGATCGGTGAGCCAAGACAGGTTTGCGCTAACCAGATAGGCGCTCAGGTCCTGGCTTTGGTCTTCTGA
>JBCBHR010000427.1:0-1699 GCA_038525365.1 Pseudomonadota bacterium
GTTTGGCGGCGTCAAGCACTCCGGCCTTGGCAAGGAAGGCGGCCATCAGGGCATCGCTGACTATCTGTGCGAGAAATATGTCGCGGTAGGCGGGCTCGGTCTTTGAGCGAAGTTGCCGATTGGGGCGCGCTGTCATCGGGTGAGCCTGTTCAGTGCGTGACGTTGGACAATGGGGTGCTGCGCGCAAAGGTCGTCACTTTTGGCGCGACGATACGTGATTTGCGCGTCGCAGGTCATGATGCACCCGTGGTGCTCGGGTTTGACGACATTGCGGCCTACGAAACACACGGCATGTATTTCGGTGCCGTGGTTGGCCGTTTTGCCAATCGCATTGCCGGTGGCCGTTTTGAGCTTGATGGCCGGGTTCATACGCTCAATGCCAATGAGCATGGAAACACACTACACGGCGGTGCAGGCGGATTTTCGCAGCGTGTGTGGGCAATCGAGGACGCAACCTCCGAAAGCGTCACGCTTGTGCTTCACAGTACTGATGGCGATATGGGGTTTCCCGGCGCGCTGACCGCACGCTGCACTTACGCGCTTGATGGCAAGGCGTTCACGACCACGTTGATCGCTGAAACCGATGCGCCGACGGTATGTTCGATGGCTCAACACAGTTATTTCAATCTTGCGACCGGTGGCGCGCGGTCGATTGATGGCCATGAGCTACGTGTCGATGCGGATGCCTATTTGATGACCGACGCGCGCAGCCTGCCCGCCGGTGCGCCGGATGGTGTGGCGGCAACCCCCTTTGATCTGCGCGATGGCCGCCCAATTGACGGGATTGGCTTTGATCATAATTGGTGTCTCGACCAAGCACGAACTCCCATGCGCAATGTTGCCAGATTGAGTGCCCCAAAAGCTGCGATCACAATGGACGTCGACACCACCGAGCCCGGCCTTCAGGTCTACACGGGTGACGCCATACCGCGGGGGACCCGTGGGCTTGATGGCATCGGGTATGGCGCGCGATCCGGCATTGCCGTGGAGGCGCAGGCTTGGCCTGATGCGCCGAACCGCCCCGATTTTCCATCTGCGGTTTTAAGGCCGGGTCAACGCTATGAGCAGATCACGCGCTGGCGTTTTTCAAAGGGCTGACGCCGCCTTTCGTCTCATTGCTGCACAATGCCGTTCCATGGCGTATGATGAGTGCAAACGCGTGCGCGGGAGAAGGCAATGAGTGACGCGAAAGAACCGGGCATGGCCGAATGGGAAGCGCTCGCGACGCGCGAGTTGAAGGGCAAGCCGCTGACCGACATTGAGACGGTCACCGAAGACGGCATCACGATCAAGCCGGTCTATACGGCGGACGACCTCGGCGGTGTTGATCACCTCGACAGCCTGCCTGGCACAGCGCCGTTCGTGCGCGGACCGCGTGCGACGATGTATACCGGGCGGCCTTGGACCATCCGTCAATATGCCGGGTTTTCGACCGCTGAAGAATCCAATGCGTTCTATCGCAAGGCGCTCGCCGCCGGGCAAAAGGGCCTGTCTGTCGCCTTCGATTTGGCGACGCACCGCGGCTATGATTCCGACCACGAGCGTGTGGTTGGCGATGTGGGCAAGGCCGGTGTCGCCATCGACACCGTCGAGGACATGAAGATCCTGTTTGACGGCATCCCGCTCGATGAGATGTCGGTCTCCATGACCATGAATGGCGCGGTGATCCCAATCCTTGCCATGTTTGTCGTGGCTGGTG
>JBCBHR010000428.1:0-1637 GCA_038525365.1 Pseudomonadota bacterium
GACTTTTCCGTCACGCAGGACGTACAAGCGAGTGGGCTTGGAACGGATCGCTTCAATGGCGTCATGCGCCTGGAGCACAACCATGTTTGCCGGGCCGCCGACGCGCAGCGTCGGATCAGGCAGTCCTATCGCCAACGCTCCACCTTTCGTGACACTGTCAAACGCGAACGCCATGCCCTCGCGCGATGTCATCGGCAGCGCATGGATCGCCATATGCGCAACTTCCAACATGTCGCCGGACCCCAACGGGTACCAGGGATCCATGCAGCAATCCTGCCCGAAAGCCACGTTGACCCCGGCGTCGCGCAATTCCGGTACACGGGTCAGTCCGCGGCGTTTGGGATAGGTGTCCGACCGTCCCTGCAGCGTGATGTTTATGAGCGGGTTGGGCACGATCTGCATGCCACTTTCAGCGATGAGTGGGATCAGCTTGGAGGCATAATAATTATCCACTGAGTGCATGGAGGTCACATGCGAGCCGACAACACGGGCACCAAGTCCAAGCCGCGTGGTTTCGGCTGCCAACGTCTCAATATGCCGAGAGTTGGGATCATCGGTCTCGTCGCAGTGGATGTCGACGGGCAAATCGCGGTTCGCCGCAATTTGGCACAGGCGCTTCAGCGACGCCGCGCCATCGTCCATCGTGCGTTCAAAGTGTGGAATGCCGCCAACGACGTTGACGCCCTTATCAAGCGCACGCAGCAGATTTTGCTCCGCGTTTGCGGATCGAAACAAACCGTCTTGCGGAAACGCAACCAGTTGCAAATCGATGTAGTCGGCGATTTCGCTTTGGACCTCCAAGAGCGCATCAACCGCCAACAAGCGATCATCGCAAACATCGACATGTGACCGGATCGACAGCAACCCTTGGCTGACCGCCAAATCGCAGTAGCGCAAGGCACGTTCTTTCACCGCTTCAACCGTCAGGTGCGGCTTCAATTCGCCCCAGAGCGCGATACCCTCCAAAAGCGTGCCGGACATGTTTAACCGCGGCAGGCCAAGGCTCAATGTCGCGTCCATGTGAAAATGCGGGTCAACAAAGGGTGGCGACACGAGATAGCCGCCAGCGTCAATTTCAGACACGCTTTCAGCGGACAGGCCGACCTCAAGGGCGACGATCTTCCCGCCGCGAACACCAATGTCGCGCTGTGGAGGCACCTCTACAGGCTTGCCCGCAGAAACGGGAACGTGGACCCGCGCATTGCGAATGATCAGATCAAGCATGCCAAACATCGGTCATTGTGTCGGCTGGAAAGGAGTGAAAAAAACAGAAAAGCCACCGCATCTCCGGACAGCATCGCGCCGGAGCCGAATGGAGTCAATCAGCCGCGCCGTATGATGTGCACAGTTTTGAAGCATGCCCACTTCTTCAGCACGCCTAGCGTCGAAGACATCGGAAAGCGCTCATAGAAGATGAGCAGAAGCCTGGGCTCTTAGTGGCTGGTACTAGCGGGGTAACCGTGGCGGTGCTGACAGACGAATGCGAACCAGTCTCCGTTTGCGGCAGGCGCCCTACCCCACCCCGTCCGCAGCTGACGCCACTCGGCAGCCGCTGTTGTTCGACTATCCTAGGAACTCTGTAGGCTGTGGCGTTGGTGTTCCCTCTTGGAGCCGTCGTGGATTGAGCCATGCACGGC
>JBCBHR010000429.1:0-1635 GCA_038525365.1 Pseudomonadota bacterium
CAAGACCGGACGGGCGGTGAAATGCTTCCACGGCTTTGCCCGCGATCAGGTTCTGGTTGCACACAATGCCGCGTTCGACATGGCATTCCTTGAGCGCGCGGAAAAAGCATCGGGCGTTAAATTCGACAACGTGGTGATCGACACCGTGTTGCTCGCAGCGCATCTTTTTGGCCCGACCTCGGACCTGACATTGGATGCTTTGGCGAAGCGTTTTGACATCACGATCCCGCCCGAGGCGCGCCACACAGCCATTGGCGACGCGCTGGCAACCGCCGATGTACTGGTGCAATTGTTCAAGCTGTTGCGTGCCGACGGCGTGGTCACATTGCGCGACGCGGTGGCGATCTCCGAACAGCAGACGGCGATCCGCCGCCGCCAGAAAGAATACGCTTAAGGCTATTTATTCCGCCGCCTCACCCGCATAGTTGCGCCGCCGCTCGCGCTCATCGAGAATATCGAGCAGGCTTTCAGCCGCCTTGAGCACGTCCGTCCCCGGCCCAAAGACTGCCTCTACGCCATTTTCCAGCAAGAACTCATAGTCCTGCTGGGGGATCACACCGCCGCAAATGACGATCTTGTCGGCAGCATCGCGCGCTGCCAGTTCCTTCACGAGCATCGGCGACAGCGTCTTGTGACCAGCCGCGTGTGACGACACCCCGACGATATCCACATCGTGGGCAACCGCCATATCCGCGGCCTCCTGAGGGGTCTGGAACAATGGCCCGACATGAACTTCGAAACCCAAATCCTGAAACGCCGTGGCGATCACCTTTGCGCCGCGGTCATGCCCATCCTGGCCCATCTTGGCGACGAAGATGGATGGCGCACGCCCGCGAGCGGCGCCGGATGAAGTGATGCGCCGCTTCAAGCTCTCAAAGCGCTCGTCACCCTCATACGCCGCGCCATAAACACCGCTGATCGTCACAACATCGCCCGCATAGCGCGCAAAAGCGGTTTCCATTGCATCAGAGATTTCGCCAACAGAAGCGCGCGCCCGCGCCGCTTCAACTGCCGCGCCAAGCAGATTGCCTTCACCGGTTTTCGCTATCTCGGCAAGTCTCGCCAGTGCTGCATCACACGCCGCCTGATCGCGTGATGACCGAACACGCTTCAGCCGCGCAACCTGCGCAATGCGCACAGCCGTGTTGTCGATATCGAGAATGTCGATCTCGTCTTCTTTCTCCAACCGGTACTTGTTGACGCCGACAATCACGCTGTCACCACGATCCACCGCCGCTTGCTTGCGCGCAGCCGCCTCCTCGATCTGACGTTTGGGCAAGCCCTCCTGCACCGCTTCCGTCATGCCGCCAGCCGCTTCGATCTCTTCCATCAAAGCCCAGGCTTTGTCCGCAAGTTCTTTGGTCAGGCTCTCAACGTAGTAGGAGCCCGCCAATGGGTCGACGGTATCTGTGACGCCAGTCTCATGCTGCAGGATCAACTGCGTGTTGCGCGCAATTCGTGATGAAAACTCGGTAGGCAACGCCATGGCTTCATCGAAAGAATTGGTGTGCAGCGATTGCGTGCCGCCCAGCACCGCAGCCATCGCCTCATAGGCGGTGCGCACGATGTTGTTGTAAGGATCCTGCTCTTGCAACGAGACACCAGATGTCTGGCAGTGCGTACGCACTGCCAGAC
>JBCBHR010000430.1:0-1614 GCA_038525365.1 Pseudomonadota bacterium
CATTGTGCTCGCTATGCCCGATTTGCCGCCGCGCTCACCGAAGCTGGGTTTGCCGTCATTGCCCATGACCACCGTGGGCACGGTGCAACGACGGCGTCCGACGCGCCCAAGGGCACCTTCAAGGCGGGTCGCGGGAGCGGAGTGGACGCTGTGATGGAGGATTGCCGCGCAGTGCAAGACCATGCACGCGCCGAATGTCATGATGTGCCTGTTATCATGTTCGGCCACTCCATGGGCGGTTTGATCACAATGAACTATGCGCTTCGCAACGCCGAACATCTGGCGGGTGCGGCGGTTTGGAATTCCAACTTCACCGGTGGGCTTCAGGGCCGCATGGGCCAAGCGCTCCTTGCCTATGAGCGCATGCGGCTTGGTTCAGACGTGCCGTCTCGCATCATGCCGAAGCTCACATTTCACGATTGGGCGGGCCGCATCGAAGACCCGCGCACTGATTTCGACTGGCTAAGTCGGATCCCGGCCGAAGTTGATGCCTACATCGCTGATCCCGACTGTGGTTGGGACGCGAGCGTGTCGCTCTGGCAGGACATCATGCGAATGGTCTTTGCCGGTGGGCGTCTGGATGGCGTGAAGGACGCGGCGCGCGACCTACCTTTCATGCTCGTCGGTGGTGGCGAGGATCCCGCAACGTTTGGCGGCGTTGCAGTGGAAACACAGGCCAACCGTATGCGCGGTGCGGGGTTTGCGCAGCTAACCCATAAGCACTACCCCAATGCGCGGCACGAGACACTCAATGATCTCGATGGCCCAAAGGCCATTGCCGATTTCAACGCGTGGGCCACATCCATCCTTGAAGGGCGTTGAGGCAACGCCAGCAAGGAGCGTTTCCAGTGTTTACTGACGATCCACGCGGCAAGGTGCTCGCAGTGCTCTTGGCCTGCGCAACGTTGACCGTCATGGCCGGAGCCACCATCGCCCCGGCCCTCCCCGGCCTTCAGGCACACTTTGATGGTGTGCCGGGCGCGTCAGCCTGGGTGCCGCTGATCCTGACGATACCGGGACTTGCCATTGCGCTGTGTTCCCCGATCGCGGGCTGGTTGGTTGACCGGAGCGCCAAGCGGCGCGTGCTGTTGGTGGGCGTTGCGTTGTATATCGCAGCTGGCTCGTCCGGCCTCTATCTCGACAGTATCGGCCAAATCTTGCTTGGTCGCATCCTGTTGGGCGTATCGGTCGCCTGTGTGATGACGGCGGCTATGGCACTCATAGCTGGGCTCTACACTGACGCCGAGCGTGGGCAAGTCCTCGGCTATCAGGCGGCGGCGATGAGCTTTGGCGGTGTGCTGTTCATCATGGCAGGCGGATTTCTGGCCGATGTGTCGTGGCGGGCGCCATTTGGCGTCTATCTCGTGCCGCTTTTGTTGTTCCCGCTCATTTTCATGCTTGTTCCACGCGGCGAGCCGGAAGTGCGAGCGACGAAAGGCGCCGACGCGCCAGCGGAGAGTTTTCCGTTTGCGCGCGCGTCGATTATTTATGTCGCGGCATTTGCCAATTTCATCGTCTTCTACACGATCCCGCTGAAGCTGCCCTTCGCGTTGAATGCGATGGGTGTTGAAAGCGCAGCGCTTGCCGGCGGTGCCATTGCGCTTTTGACATTGG
>JBCBHR010000431.1:0-1612 GCA_038525365.1 Pseudomonadota bacterium
CGTGCGCGGCAGCTCAAGCCGTTGCACAATCCACCTGATGACCTCATTGGCAAAGGGCGGGATGAGCGCAGTGCACGTCTATGGGATGTGCTGAACAATCCGAACCACGACAGATGAATGACGCGGTCTTTGACGCCAGCGCTTTGGTGCCAGTGGTCGTTGCGCACCCCCTGACGGGCCTCGCGACGCAGTTTTTGGATCGACACAACTGTCTTACCCTCGATGTCGCAATGCCCGAGGTTGCAAACGCCATTTGGAACTATGTTCGCGCCGGGCAGGTGGCGGCCGACGATGCCGCAAGTCTACTGGCGACTGTATCTTTGCTGGCTGAGAACGCATCGGATGCTCGCTATCTTCCCGATGCTTTAACGCTGGCGATTGAACGGACACATCCCGTATGTGATTGCATGTACGTCGTGTACGCAGCGGCTATGCATGCGCCGCTCATCACCGCTAATAAAAAACTGAGCAAGAAGTTTGCGGACGTTGTACCTGCTGGCATCATCAACCTTTACGACGAGCTTGAGACATCATGACTGCCATCACTCACGCCCTTTCCCACAAATCTTTCGGAGGCGTCGTCGAGGTGTTCGACCATGAAAGCCATGCCTGCAATGGCACCATGCGCTTTGCCGTCTACACGCCGCCGCAAGCCGCTGACGGACCCGTGCCTGTGCTGTGGTGGCTGTCTGGTCTGACGTGCACCTGGCAGAACGTGAACGAAAAGTCCGGCATCCAGCGCTACGCCGCTGAATACGGACTGATGGTGATTTTCCCCGACACATCGCCACGCGGGCAGGATGTTGCTGACAGCGAAGACTATGATTTGGGGCAGGGCGCGGGCTTTTTCGTCAACGCAACCCAGGAGCCGTGGGCCAAGCATTTTCAGATGGAAGAATATGTGGTCAACGAGTTGTGTGCGATTGTCCGTGACAACTTCCATATGGCCGACATGGAGCGCCAAGGCATCTCCGGTCATTCCATGGGCGGCCACGGCGCGCTGACGCTCCATTTCAAACACCCGGAGCGCTACAAGTCGGTCTCCGCGTTTGCCCCCATCGTCAACCCGGCCACCACACCGTGGGGCGAGAAGTGCTTCTCGGCCTATCTCGGCGACGATCGCGCCGCGTGGAAAGACCACGACGCCTGCGAACTCGTTAAACGCCAACCAACCAACGCGCATTTGCTGGTCGATGTCGGCGGCGCTGACCAATTTGAAGACCCGTATCTGAGGTCGTCGCGATTTATAGAAGCCTGCCAAAAAGCTGGCCAAACGCTGACCCACAATGTGCGCGACGGATACGACCACTCATACTATTTCGTGGGCACGTTCTTGGGCGAGCACCTGCGCTGGCATGCGGATCATTTACGGGGCTAGTGCCAAGCCGTTCGATGATTGAATTAAGCAGCCGCGTTGAAATCTATCATCCGCTTGATCGGTGTTCCAACTGCCTCAAACGCGGCTTCGAGTTGGTCAACTTGTGACTTGTGGTCAAGGCGGAATAGCCGATCAACTTGCTCGCGGTGCCAACCCAATCGGCGCACGAGCTCTGCTCTAGAAATATCTTTGTCCTTGCACACATGGTACAGGAATATCTTCATGACGGTTAGG
>JBCBHR010000432.1:0-1568 GCA_038525365.1 Pseudomonadota bacterium
TTCCGCGGCGCGATCACGCGCCTGCAGAACGTCACCGGACCAACCAACCGCCACGCAGATGTCACCATTGGCGAGCGCGTTGATGTATTCCGATGAATGGAACTTGCGAATTGTGTCACGCACGCCGGTCATCGCTTCCTTGGCGGCATCCATGGACGCCTGATCCTTGCCGTCCGGGTCCATGCCTTTCCAGTTGAGCGCGGCCGGGATCATCTCCGCCGGGGCGTCGAGATGGAAGATACCGCAGTCAGCAAGTTTGGAGGCCATCTCGGGATCAAACACGATGTCCCACGTGTTCATGTCCGCATCCTCGCCGAGGCGCTCTTTGACCATGTCGACATTCACACCGATGCCAGTCGTGCCCCACATGTAGTTGATGGCGTATTCATTGCCGGGATCATAGACGCCCAAGCGTTCGGAGATGGCTGGATCCATGTTCGCAAGGTTCGGCAGCTTCGACTTATCGAGCTTTTGAAACACGCCCGCGGTAATCTGGTTTGCCAGGAACGTGCCCGTCGGCACGACGATATCGTAACCCGTATTGCCTGCGAGCAGCTTGGTTTCGAGGATCTCGTTTGAATCAAAGACGTCGTAGACGATCTTGATACCCGTTTCCTCGGTGAACTCTGTCAGAATGTCTTCGTCAATATAGTCTGACCAATTGTACACATTGACCACGCGATCCTGCGCGCTGGCAACGCTCGCAAGCGTCACCGCTGCCAATGCGGTGGATGCAAAAAGGGTGGAAAAACGCATCATGAAACTCCCGAATGATGTGTTGTTTAACGGGGAATTTCCCGCATTGCCCAAAAGGTTATTGGTCTTTTTGGCAGTGCACAAGTGGATTTGCGTGACGCGGCAATCGGCGGATTTACAGGTATGTCGTCCGCTCAAGCGGCGTGATCTCCTGCCAGAAGGCGTGGATTTCGGCGCGCTTCAGGTCTTTGTAGATCTTCGCCAATTCGGGCCCCAACGCGCGTTCGCAGAATTTGCCGGTATCCATGAGCAAAAGCGCCTCGTTCATGTCGTCTGGAAGGGTCTCAGCACCTTCGAAGTCATCATAGGCATTGCCACTGACAGGCAGCGGCGGCGTGGCGCGTTTTTCGAGGCCGTCGTAGATGGCCTGTAACACGGCACACATGACGATGTAGGGATTGGCATCGGCGCCCGCGATGCGATGTTCAATGCGACGGGCTTTCGGAGGTGACGCAGGAATGCGCAGGGCAACGGAACGGTTGTTCTCTCCCCAGACCGCCCGCGTCGGCGCGTAAGAACCGGGCTGGATGCGGCGAAAGCCGTTCCAGGAGTTGATGAACAACAGCAGGCCCTGCGGCATAGTGCGGATGAGTTCGGCAACGGCACCTTCAAGCGCGGCACGCCCGTCGGCCTTATGGGCAAAAATGTTGGCACCTGCCTCGTCGACAACCGAGGTATGCACATGCATCCCGTTGCCCGCATGGCCGATGAAGGGCTTTGCCATAAACGTTGCTTGCAGACCGTGCTGACGGGCAAGCGCGATGACCATACGTTTAAGCATCACCACATCGTCGGCGGCGCGAAGCGGGTCG
>JBCBHR010000433.1:0-1531 GCA_038525365.1 Pseudomonadota bacterium
GCATCGGCGAATTACCGGACACGCGCCTTGTCGCGGTTTCGCCGCTCTACAAGACGCCGCCTTGGGGCATCACCACCCAGAACTGGTTTTTGAACGCGTGCGTTGCAATTGAGACCCGCCTGTCCCCCCATGCGTTGCTGCGTACGGTGATTGCCATCGAAAAGGACGCCGGGCGTGTGCGCGATATGCGCTGGGGGCCGCGGACGCTGGACATCGACGTTCTGACCTATGGCAATCTTGCGCTGATGACGCCGGATTTGACCATCCCGCATGCCCGCATGCTGGAAAGGGCATTTGTGATGGTGCCGCTCGCTGACATTGCGCCAGATCTGCGGATCGGCGATATGACGGCGGAAGCGATCGCTCAGACGCTCGATACCGAGGGTATGGAGCCGGTCGGCGCGGCGTGGAACCAAGCAGTTACTTGATGGAGCTGACGGTCGACGTGTCGATGCGGTTCATGCTCATGCCGATCACCGGCACCATCTCACCATTGACGTCGACTGATACGGTGACATTGAGCGTTTGCGGGCCTGCAAGGCGCACCAGCATCGCGCCTTCAAGCTGTTTGCGTTGGAGGCGCATGACGGCACGGTCTTTGGTGACATTGCCAGCAACGATGTCGAGGCCTTCGCCCTTGGCGCCGTCAAGGAACGACCCTGAATAGCTTTTGCCCGCGCTGACGACAGTTGCCTTCATCTCTTGCGTGAAGACACCGACGCGACATTTGCCATCCAGCGTCATGCCGATCTTTGCGTTTGGCATGCTGCCTTGGAATGTGCAGGTGAATTTCGTGCCCTTGTACTTTCCAGCGACGATCTCACCGGGTCCTTGCCAAGTGCCTTCAACCTTTTGGAAAAATGCTTTGTCGCGCTTGGATGCGGCTTGCGCATCCTGGGCCGTGGCGGTGCCGAAAATCAGCGCGCCGGCCATCAGGAGACTGGACGCAAAACGGGTGGTGAAGCGGGACGCTGGCATGGGAACGCACTTTCCTGAGAGTTGACGGCATCATCGCTTCGAATGGTTAACAGTGTGTTTTAACTGCCGCTTTTCGAAGCGTCACCGGAGGGCAAAAGCTTGGGCATAAAATCGCCCGCTCGCGGCGCAGGCAAGCGGTAGAAGGGTGCTGGTCGGCACATCTCGATGGCCGCGATCCCGACACGTGCGGTCATGATGCCATTGAGCACACCTTCTCCGAAACGCGCTGACAGTTTGGCGGCAAAGCCTTGGCTGGCTTGCTGGAACAGGATGTCACCCGCCGCAAGGGTCCCTGTTACGGCGAGATGGCTCACCACGCGGCGCGTCAGTTTCACGGTGCCAAGGCCGCCGCTGCGTCCTCCATACAACTCGGCCAGTGCGCGGATGAGCCGGATATTTTCGTAGAGCACGTATCCGATATCGACGTATGGTCGCGTCGGCTGCAAAGCGCGTTTCGATCGTAACGGCGGTATCGCCGCGCGCGCTCGTCGATATCGGATACGTGCTCTACGAAAATATCCGGCTCATCCGCGCACTGGCCGAGTTGTATGGA
>JBCBHR010000434.1:0-1480 GCA_038525365.1 Pseudomonadota bacterium
GATGAAGTTTGAAAATTCGCCCGTCATGATGACCTCGACGCTGTCAGGAAGTTCGGCGACTTGGCGCGAATACCATGCGTTTTCATTCCAGGCCATGAAGCCGAACATGGCGATACCGGCGGTCACCGGGAGTACGCCCTTTGGGATCGGGCGCTTCATCACGATGCGGAAAATGAATGCGATCACGCCGCACAAAGCGACCGCGAGTACGACCGCCCCAAGAATGGTCAACAGCATATGTGGTTCCTCCCGACCCCTTAGGTCTTGCCATATCCAACAGCGGATTGCAGCGTTTTGACGACGGCGAAGGCGTCTTTGAGATGGTTGCGTTCAAGGGCTGAAAGGGCGTCGGGCACCATGAAATTGTCGGGCTTGTCTCCAGCGCGGATCTGGCTTGCTTGATGTTTCAGCCGAAGGTCGACAATGAGGTCGTAGGCGTCCACGAGATCGTCACCGCCGGACTTCGAAAGCACGCCTTCCATGTCGCGCGCAGCAATGATGCGGTCGCGCGTGTTGGCAGCTTCAATGCGGCCCTGCAGTGCATAGAGGCGGCCAAGATCGGTGATTGGAACGACACCGGAATGCTTCAGATCGACGGCGTTTTTGTGCTCGCCATCGCGCACATAGGTGAGCCCGCCAAAAAGGCCGAGCGGCGGCTGGTGCTTCAGCGAGTTCTTGGTCATGTGCGCGGAAGATGCTGTCGGCGCTGGCCTTTTTGAGTGTTTCAGCCTGCAAGCCCGCAAACAGGCTTTCGTCGCCAGCGATTGGCCGAAGGTCAAACATGACGCTGGCCAGCATTTGCGCCATTGGGTCAGGCTTGGCGATCCAACCATCAAAATAACGGCGCCAGACATGCACTGGCTGTCGCCAGCGGTCGGCAGTCGCCATCATGTCGCCGGGGCAAAAGACGTAGCCGCAGGTGTTCAGGCCATCGCACACGATCGTCGCGAAATGTTTGAAATAGGCGTTATGTGCGGCATCGTCATAACCGTCTTCAAGGAAGAGGCAATTGTCTTGGTCGGACACGCCGGTTTGTTCCATACGACCCTGTGATCCGCAGGCAAGCCAAAGCCAACGCGCAGGCGGGGCCCCAAGCTCCTCGATGGCGAGTGTGATCAGGCGTTTTGTGACAGCGTCGGTGATGCGCGTCACCGTGCGGCCGATTTGGTGGCCTTCGACACCGCCGCCGACCAGCTCCACCAGCAATTGCGGATTGCGTGCGACGACGCTTCCCAAGCCCTCATGGGTCGTTTGGCGAGCGATCTCTGAAATAATCTGGATGATGCCGCTCGTGTTGCGGCGGATGAGGTCTGTCTGCGTGATGATGCCCACTGGTTTTCCCGTGTCGTCGGTGACGGGCAAATGGCCGATATCATGTTCGGTCAGTGTTGCGACGGCGTCCAGCACGGCTTTGTCGGGCTGCGTTGTAACAGGATTGGTCGCCATGATGTCCGACAGCGGTGCGGTCGCGTCATTGGCG
>JBCBHR010000435.1:0-1474 GCA_038525365.1 Pseudomonadota bacterium
GCGATCATCCGACCGCCCGTTGTTCTTCACATCTCAACATCCGGATCGGGAAACCGAGGCGCGGAGACGATGGCGCGCGGCGCTTTTCCAGTGCAACCACAGACCGACCCGCGCTCTTCAAAGTCCCAACCGAAGCCGCGGCGTTTGATCGCCGTCAATTGCGTGCCCCAATTTGCATGTTTATACGCGTAACCATGAGTGATGCAGTTGTTGCACCTGTGAAAAAACCGTCCGGGCTGACGGCGCTGGCCAATCCGACGCGCTTCATGGCGTTGTCGGCGCGGCTGTTGCCTTGGCTTTGGGCACTTGCCACCGTGCTCACGGCGGTCGGCATCGCGTGGGCGTGGCAAGCGCCGGAGGATTACCAGCAGGGCATCACGGTGCGCATCATGTACATCCATGTGCCAGCGGCGTGGTTGGCCATGTTTACCTATTCCGTGATGGCCGCTTCGGCCCTTGGGGTCCTGATCTGGCGGCATCCTTTGGCCGATGTGTCGATCCGCGCGGCCGTGCCGATTGGTGCGGCCTTTACGTTTATCTGCCTGATCACCGGCTCTTTGTGGGGCCGTCCGATGTGGGGCACGTGGTGGGTTTGGGATGCGCGGCTGACATCGGTGTTTGTGCTTTTCCTGATGTATGCGGGCATATTTGCGCTGCAGCGGGCGATGGATGATCCTGCGCGTGCCAGCAGGCCGGTTGCGCTCCTCGTTCTCGTCGGCTTCATCAACATTCCGATCATCAAATTCTCCGTTGATATCTGGAACACGCTTCATCAACCGGCGTCGGTGATCCGGCTTGACGGGCCGACGATCCATCCAAGCATGCTGTGGCCACTTGTCGTTTGTGCGCTTGGCTTGACGTTTCTTTTTGCCGCGATGCACATGCTTGGCATGCGCAATGAAATCCGCCGTCGGCGCATTGACGGCATGAAGCGGGCGTCGGCGCGCGAGGATACCGGCAAGCGCACACGTGTGGTGCTCGATGATGGCGGGGCCACATCCGCATGAGCCACGCCATGTTTGTCGGATTGTCCTATGGTTCTGCCGGGCTCGTGATCTTCGGGCTTATCATGTGGCTCGTGCTCGACGCACGCGCCACCAGGGCCGAACTTGCGCGCCTTGAAGCGCAGGGCATCAAACGCAGATCGGATGCGTGAAAGAAGCCATGAGCGCGCCCGAAACAGAAACCACATCCCAGAAATCCGGCGTGTCATGGAGCCTGTTGGCGACAGCTATCGGCGTGATGGCGTTGTTTGCGGTCTTCGCCTTTATGCTGTTGCAGCCCGGCCGTGACACGTCCGCCGTGCCATCGGCATTGATCGGACGAGAGGCTCCTGAGACAGCCTTGCCAGCCGTGGATGGACTGCGCCGCGCCGATGGTGAACTCATGCCCGCCTTCACCTCCGCCGTGCTCGACGGTCGGGTGTCGATCGTCAATGTCTGGGCGTCGTGGTGTGCGCCATGCCGTGAGGAAC
>JBCBHR010000436.1:0-1450 GCA_038525365.1 Pseudomonadota bacterium
GATCAAACTGTCAGCGAAAAACCAGATCGGCGGAATTTCGGACGATCCGACAACGCCAAAGATCTGCGTGCCGATCGCGTCGCGCACCTCATCGGTTGTCGGGGGAAGCGCGCGGCCTTCAAATGAACCGAGGACGATGTCCTTGGTGCGCTCCCACATGAGCCACATGCCGATCATGTATCCGCCAAGCCCGAAAAAGGCGAAATGACCAAGCGAGAGAATGCCGCAATAGCCCCAAACAAGATCCATCGCGATGGCAATGAGGCACAGGCACAGCGTCTTTCCCAACGTCTTGATGAAGCTCGTTGACAGGATGCCCGTGCCAAACGCCTCCGACATGAACGTCGCGCCCAGTGTGATGATGGCGAGGACGGCGATGAAGATCATCACCGATGGGTTTTTGATCAGAACGGTGCGCTCCACGGCGCGTTCGAGTGTGACGTCTGCCATGGCCTCAGTCTCCCGCCGCGCGACCGCGAAGGGCGATGATGCCCTTTGGCCGGAACTGAATGAAGATGATGATGAAAATGATCATATAGGTCTGCGCGGCCAGTGTGTTGGACGGATTGAAGAACTCGATCACTTTTTGAAGCGAGCCGATCAGCCCGGCACCGGCAAGCGTGCCCCAAATGTTGCCGACACCGCCAACAACGACCGTCATGAAAGACTGGACGATATAATTGGTGCCAAGCTCCGATGTGACTTGCGCAAAGAGCCCGATGGCCACACCCGCGATGCCAGCAATGCCCGAACCGAGGCCGAAGGTCAGCATGTTGATCTTGTCCGGATTGATGCCCATCGAGGAGGCCATTTTAGGGTTTTGCGTCACCGCGCGAACCTCAAGTCCAAGGCGCGTGCGGTTGAGGATAAAGAGCAGCAGGACAAAGAAGACAATTGCCAGTACGAAGATCGCGATGCGGATGTAGGAGATGGAAACGATGTCGTTGAAGACCAGCGATCCGTCCAGCCATCCAGGTGATGTCAGGGGGCGTGCTTGCGTGCCGAAGATGTTCTTGGCGAGCTGCTGCAACGCAATCGAAATGCCAAATGTCGCCAGAAGCGTTTCCAGCGGGCGATGCATCAGGTGGCGAATGACAAGCCGCTCCATCGCCACACCGGCCCCAAACGTGACGGCAAAGGCAAGCGGCAGGGCCACGATAATCGACACGGTGCGGTCATCGATAAACTGCTGCACAACATAGCCGGTATAAGCGCCCATCATGATGAACTCGCCATGCACCATGTTGATGACGCCCATCACGCCAAAGGTGATGGCAAGGCCGATGGCGGCGAGGAAATAGATCGAGGCGAGCGACAGTGCGTCGAGTGAGAGGTCAAGCATTTGCTGAACCGAGACGGCACGGTTGATGGAGGCAAGCGTTGTCACTGCTGCCGTTGTGACCGCCGCGCTCTGTTCGATATAGGCATCAAAGAAAACATGATCGTCGAT
>JBCBHR010000437.1:0-1444 GCA_038525365.1 Pseudomonadota bacterium
CCAACATCATCGCTATCTGCAGCCGAGGCGGAGCGGCTTTTTGAGCTGATTGATCGGCTCAAGGCGCGGGGCGTTTCAATCTTATACATCTCGCATCGCATGTCGGATATTCGCCGCGTGGCGGACCGGATTGTTTCGATGCGTGACGGTGAGATTTCCGGCATGTTTGAAGAGGCGCCGCTCGACTATGAAAGCGCGGTGAACGCCATGCTTGGCCACACGATGACGGACGTTGACATCGTGATCCCGGATGCTGGCGCGCCAGTCCTTGAGATGCGCGACATTGTCCTACGCGAAGGTGCAAAACCGTTCGATCTTACACTGCGCGAAAACGAGACAGTTGCGATCACAGGGCTTCTCGGCAGCGGTAAGACGGCGCTTGCCCATGCGCTTTATGGCTTGAGCAAACCGGTCGGCGGGTCGATGCGTTTGGAGGGTGACACATACGCGCCTAGAGGCCCGCAACAGGCCATCGGTCGCGGTGTGTTCATGTCGGCGAAGGATCGCGCCAACAATGCAGTGGTCGCGGACTTTAACATTGCGCGCAATATGAGCCTGCCGTTCCTTCGACATTTCTCCAGCCTTGGTTTTGTCAGTGGACGACGCGAGCGCGCGACGGGGAGAGAACTCGTGGATGCCCTTGCAATCGTCTGCCAAGGCGAGACCGATGACATCAATACGCTGTCCGGTGGCAATCAGCAGAAGGTCATGCTTGCGCGGTGGCTTTCACAGTCGTGTCGGTTGCTTCTGTTGGATGAGCCATTTCAGGGCGTGGACATCCGCTCGCGCCGGGATATCGGCAACAAGGTGCGTGCGACTGCGGCAGGGCGCGCCACCTTGGTCTTTGCGGCGGAGCTGGACGAGGCCATTGAAATCGCAGATCGCATCGTGGTGATGCATGAGCACACGATTGCGGCGACCTTCGTCAATGATCAGTTGGACGCGAACGCCGTCCTTGCTGCCGTCACGGGCAACGCAGACACCTCAGATCTGGAGGCGCGAGCCGCATGAGTGCTGACGCGCAACAAACGGGCCAACAATCAGCAAATGCTGCGGTGGGCACAAAAGCCGCCAGCACCTCTGTGTTGGATATGGCGATCCGGTACGGGTTTTTGGCGCTGCTGATCGGCTTGATCATATTCTTTTCCGTCTTTGCGGAGGGGTTTGCGGGGCCGCGTTCGGCGGTCTTCATTTTCCAGTCGGTGGCGATCACCGGCATTTTGGCGCTTGGTGTCACTTGCACGCTCGTGGTCGGTGGGTTCGATCTTTCCATCGGCTCGGTCGCGACCTCCGCCATGATGCTGGCGGCCTATGTGATGGTGGTGATGGAGCAACCGGCTATCGTCGCGATCCTCGCCTGTTTGGCCATGGGCGCTGCCATCGGCTTCATCAACGGCATGCTCATCGTGCGCTTCAAAGTGCCGGATCTGCTCGCGACTCTGGG
>JBCBHR010000438.1:0-1433 GCA_038525365.1 Pseudomonadota bacterium
ATTGCGGTATCGATGCAGGATTGACATCAGCATCTGGTGTAACGTTGTATCTTGGTGAGGGAGGATTGGCGTGATCGCAGCTGCCGACATGGGTGGGTCTTCGTGGAAGCTCGCGCTGATGCGTGACGGAGTGTCTCTGGCACTTGAAGAGGTGTCGCGCGCAAGCGGTGACGCGCGCCACCAGCGCTTACGCTCGATGTTTGAAAGCATGTGTGCGAAGCATGGCTACGACTTCGGGGCCGTCGAAGGCATCGGCATCTCCATTGCCGAACTTGTGGACCTTCAGCGCAACCGCCTGAACTCACCGGTCAATTCGTATCAAGCCATGGCCGATATCGGCTTCGATGAACTCGCCTTCCGACCGGACATGCCGGTCGTGGCGCAAAATGATGCCAAATGTGCGCTGGAGGGCGAACTCGCCCATGGCGTGCTGCACGATTTTGCGGATGATCCGTGTCTTCTGATCATTTACGGCTCCGGCATCGGCGTCGCCTTCAGCGTCAATGGCCGTATTTATGATGGGGCAAACTATGCGGGCGGTACTTTCGGCGGCCATCTGACCGTCGACATGAACGGCCCGCTTTGCATGTGCGGCAATCGCGGCTGTGCCGAAGCGATGGCGTCCGGTTGGGTCATGGAGAAGCGACTGCGTGAGCGCGCGGGATTTGAAGCGAGCGCTGTTGCAAAGGCAGACAAGCTTGATTTTGAGGCGGTGACAAATGCGGCACGTGCGGGCGATCAATTTGCGCTCGATGCGCTTGATCACTTCATCGATGTCTGGGCGGCGCACTTCGGAACGCTTGTACACATGCTCAACCCCAAGGCGGTCGCCTTGTCAGGTGGCTTCATGCGTTCGTCTGACCTGATCGTTGGCCCCATGCTGGAACGCACCCGCGCACGGTTGTGGGAACCGGCATACATGCCGACCGTCCGGCTGGCCGATGATCCAATGCTGTCCACGCTGCGCGGCTGCGAAGTCATCGCGCGCCGTGCCATCGCCAAACGGGGCGAGGCGGCTTAAACCCTATGAAGGCCAAGCCCACCATATCAACCATCGCCCGCCAAGCCGGTGTCTCGGTCTCCACGGTGAGCCAGGTTTTGCGCGGGCGCGGGCGCATTTCGCCGTCAACACGCGATGCCGTTTTGCGTGTGGTGGAAGAAACGGGCTACGTGCAAAACCGACGCGCATCCGCCATGCGCTCGGGTTCCAGCCGCGATGTTGGCCTTTTAATCAACAACATTGCGAACCCGTTCAACGCCGAAGTGCTGGTCGGTGCCAACGCATACCTGCAGCAACACGACTATCTCGTCTTCGTGCTCGATGCGCTGGACGACGCCGATCTGCAAAAACGCTACCTTTATGCACTTCTAAGCGGTGATCCGTCGGGTCTGTTGTGGGTCCCGGCGTTTGAGACCCCGCAACAGGATTGTCA
>JBCBHR010000439.1:0-1430 GCA_038525365.1 Pseudomonadota bacterium
CCGTACTCACCGATGAGCGCTGCCGCCTCGTCCGTCAGCACCTTTTGATAGGAGTGCGTCTTCAGGTATTTGCCGACCCAGAGACCGCCCGTGTAACGACCTGCCTTCTTGGTTGGCAGCGTATGGTTGGTGCCGATCACCTTGTCACCATTGGCAACATTCGTGCGCGCACCGAGGAACAGAGCGCCATAGCAGGTCATGTTCTCCAAGAACCAATCATCGCGGTCCGTCATGACCTGAACGTGCTCCGATGCGATGTCATCGGCGACCTGCAACATCTCATCATAGGTGTCGCAGACGATGACTTCGCCATAGTCTTCCCAAGATGTACGAGCGGTGTCCGCCGTCGGAAGGATATCAAGCAGCCGCTCGATTTCATCCAGCGTATCCCTGGCAAGTTTCTCCGAATTGGTCAGCAGGACCGCAGGCGAATTGTAGCCGTGCTCAGCCTGTCCAAGCAGATCTGTTGCACAGAGTTCAGCGTCGGCGCCGTGCTCATCGGCGATGACCATCGTCTCGGTCGGCCCGGCAAACAGATCGATGCCAACACGCCCGAAGAGCTGCCGCTTGGCTTCCGCAACAAATGCGTTGCCCGGCCCCACCAGCATATGCACCGGATCGATAGTCTCGGTGCCAATCGCCATTGCGCCAACAGCCTGAATGCCGCCGAGCACGTAAATCTCATGGGCGCCGCCAAGCTTCATGGCCGCAATCACGGCAGGATTTGGCTCGCCTTTGAAGGGCGGCGTGCACGCCACAATGCGCGGCACTCCAGCAACATCCGCCGTTGCCACCGACATGTGGGCCGAGGCGACCATCGGGAACTTGCCGCCTGGAACGTAGCAGCCCACCGATTGAACGGGGATATTCTTGTGGCCCAAAATCACGCCCGGCATGGTCTCAACTTCGACGTCCTTCATGGAGTCCCGCTGGACCTGCGCAAAGTTGCGCACCTGATCTTGCGCAAACTCGATGTCGTGCATGTCCTGCGATGACACTTTGTTCATCAGCGCCTGCACATCATCATCCGACAGCCGGAACGCTTCGGGTGTGTAACCGTCGAACTTTTCGGAGAGATCGCGCACCGCCGCGTCACCGCGCGCCTCGATGTCCTTTAATGTGCCTTCGACAATTGCACGCACCTTGGCGTCATCTTCAGCACGTTCGGCATCCGGTTTTGCAGTTTTCAGATATTTTATCATGCGGTCGCTCCCTCAACAGTCGCCACGGCTGTCTCTCAAAGACCGCCTTTGCAAACGTATGCAAAAGATAGATGACGCCGGAAAAAACGGCAAGTGGCTGCGACGATCAGTTTGTCGGTGCGCCGGAGGTGGTGGCGCGAGCGATCAGCCGTGCAGGCAACAAAACCTTGCGCGGCTCAATCCGCTGACCCTCTATCTGGTCAAGCAGAAGCTTCATCGTTTCACCGG
>JBCBHR010000440.1:0-1389 GCA_038525365.1 Pseudomonadota bacterium
CTTTTGACCACGCTGGAGTTCGTGCGACGTCGTTCGGAACGGCTGCGCAGTCTGTCGCCCGCCTGACGACGCCTTGTGGCAACCCCTCTTGTCTGGCTGTGGTTTTCGTGCATACGAATGCAAGACGCGTTTGCATCGGGAGGCAATCATGGCTTTGACGCAGAACGAAATCGAGCGGCGCATTGTGCGCTATGGCGAGCTACAACCGTGCCGCACCGCGTTTATTGACGCGCACACGCCGGGCTCTGACCAAAAAGAAAATTTCACCATCATCGGCGGCGGTGTGTCCGAGAGCCCCGATCAGCATGTCCATATCAAGGACACGCCGGGCTTCAACATTGGCGCTGCGGGTCAGCCGCCCAAATGCCGCAACTCGCTGCACTGCCACACGACAGCTGAAGTGTTTTTCGTACTGAAGGGCCGTTGGCGGTTCTTCTGGGGTCGTTGGGGCGATGCGGGCGAGGTTATTCTTGAAGAGGGCGACATCATCAACATCCCAACGGGCATATTCCGCGGTTTTGAGAACATCGGCACTGACTACGGAATGATCATGGCGATCCTTGGCGGCGATGATGCGGGCGGCGGCGTCACATGGGCGCCGCAGGTCATCGAAGACGCGCAGGCGCATGGTCTCGTGCTCGGCGACAATGGCCGTTTGTACGACACCAAGAAAGGCGAAGACCTCCCCGAAGACGTGCGGCCGATGCCGATTTTGAGCGATGAGGAATTGAAAGCCTTTCCTGAACCGTCAACCATGCAGGTCATTGGTGGCCATGTTCGCCGCTATTGGGACTTGATGGCGATTTCGGACAAGCAGCCCGTGACCGTGATCGGCGAAAAGGGTGTCATGCGTGACAAGCCCGGTTTTGAACTGCGCTTCATGTCCCGCAAGTCGGCGTTGACCGAGCCTGTCGCCTACAAGCATCAAAGCGTTCTCATGCCTGTCAAAGGCTATTGGGAAGTTGAGGCTGACGGAACGAAAACTGTGCTTGCTGCTGGTGACACAATGCTGGTGCCCGCCAACACAACCCACACCGTGGTGCCGTCCATGACCGGTGAGGCAGCGCTGTATCAGGTTTTGGGCAACGACGATCCAGCTGGAGCGACGTGGACCGGCGGCTAGTCGCCGTGACGCTGCCGATCGTATTCCTGCCGGGCATGATGTGCGATGCCCGGCTGTTTGAGCCGCAGACGGCGGCCCTTTCCGCTGGCCATACGGTGATCCATGGGCGCATCTGCCATGCCGACACAGTCCAACAATTGGCGGCTGACCTGTTGGCGCAGGCACCGCCGCGCTTTGCTTTGGCGGGCCTTTCCATGGGCGGGATTGTGGCGATGGACGTTGTGCGCCAAGCGCCCGAACGCGTGGCGAAGCTCTGCCTGATGGAT
>JBCBHR010000441.1:0-1360 GCA_038525365.1 Pseudomonadota bacterium
CTGAAGGTGTCGCCTTTTCCGCGCGCACAGACAGCGACGGCGAACCCCTTAAGCGCCAGTGTGACTACAGCGTTTCAGGTCCGGTGCCCGATGCGAGACTTTGGACGTTTCGGGTTTTTTCGATTGAGAGCACTGCGCCGACGAACTTCATGCATAGCCGCGCCCACATTCGCGATGGCGCAAAGCCTGATGCTGATCTCCAAGTCCATGTGGGGCCGACGCTGCGCGGCGCAAATTGGTACCGGACGAGCCAAGACAATGCCACACCAAGCCGCAGCGGAAACGGCAATGGCAGTATCGGTGGCGGTGGCAATGGTGCGAACGAACAAGTCTTCATCCTGACGCTTTATGACAGCGCGATCGTCGCAAGCGCAGGATTGGGCGAGTTGGAGTTGCCGACGATCAACAAAGAGACCTGCCCTGATGCTTAGGGTCTTTTACATCGCAGTGCTGGCCATCATCGCCGCCGCCGTAGTGCATCTGGCAATCGTGCTTTTGCTTCCCTCTACAAGTCCAACGACGCCATGGCGCGTGATCGCCGACGCGGTTGACGCCAATGCCAATGCGCCCGCCGATCTGAAAATGCTCGAAGCACGTCAAGACGTCGATTTCGGGCTTGATCCGGCCTTCGCGCATTTGGTTTGCCGCTATGACCTCTCGAGCGGCCCCATGCGCATTACGGGCACGGGTGATGTGCAATTGTGGACTTTCGTGGTGATCACACCGGATGGAGAGGCTCTTTTTAGCGCAAACGACCGCATTTCGCCCGTCGAAGGCATTGATGTGACGGTTTTGAACCGCACGCAGCTGCGCACCTTTCGCCAAGCGCCGCCCGATGAGTTGGCAAACACGATTGTTGTGCCTACCGAAACCGACGAAGGCTATATTGTGGTGCGACTTTTCCAGCCCGATGAAAGCTGGTCGGCGATCGCTGATACCTTCGCTCAACAGATTGCATGCAGTCGCGCCGCGTTGGCGGGTTGAACTGATCAGCTTTCAAAATTGTAAGCGACGGGCATCATGAAATCCGAAGCATCGGAGGCGGGTTTTCGATGTGCCGCTACCTCCAGTCGCTCATAGCGTATGCCGTCAAAGATCAGGACTTCACAGGGTCCATCGTACACAGATGAGCTGGACGCGACTGCGCGGCGTTCCTGCAAATAATCAGCGATGTCCACGACTTTCGCCATCGTCGAAGCCCCGTGCCTGACGGGCGTATCAATTACCGCTTATGGTTAACGGTTCCCTAAGGCTTTTGCGCGAGCTTGGAGGCGCTAAGCAGATCAGGTCCAAACATGTCGGCGCAAAAAGCAAATCCCACCGATCCCACGGTTGATGCTATTGTCAGCCTCGTTCGCAC
>JBCBHR010000442.1:0-1314 GCA_038525365.1 Pseudomonadota bacterium
TCAGGCAAAAGGACTGCGCGGTGCGTTCAAAATCTGGAGAGTGGTGCACGTGCTGCGTTCACCCACCGAAGGAGAAAGCCCGGTTGCACACGGTGTGCGGCTTGTCTGACCGCTAAGCGGCATGACATGGGGCGAAGCTCTCAGGTCTTCTGACAGATGGGGCAATTCTTGCGCCAAGCGGCGTGAGAGGTGCTGTCGGGAGATGAACACATGACCACCACAGATATCGCCATCATCGGAGCCGGCATTACCGGCGTCACCACCGCTTGGTCGCTCATGCAACGCGGCTTTCACGTCACCCTGTATGATCGAAATCGTTATGCGGCGATGGAAACGAGTTTCGCCAATGGTGGTCAGTTGTCGGCTTCCAACGCCGAAGTCTGGAACCATTGGGGATCCATCCTGAAGGGCATGAAATGGCTTCTTCGCGATGACGCCCCGCTGAAATTCCCGCTCACACCGTCCTGGCACAAATACTCTTGGATGGCGGAGTTTCTCGCCAACATTCCAAACTACGAGAAAAACACCGTCGCTACGACGCGCATGGCCGTCGCGGCGCGCGAGCATTTCTTTGCAATGGCACGTGAAGCCGGTCTCGACTTTGATCTGGAGCGCAGGGGTATTGTGCACTTCTATGGCGATCAGCCGTCCTTGAACCACGCGCGCCGGGTCAACACGCTGCTGCAAAAGGCCGGCCTTGATCGACGCGAGATATCGCCGCTTGAAATTCGCAAGCTCGAACCAACGCTGACGGGCCAATTCGCCGGGGGTTTTTATACCGAAAGCGATGCGACCGGCGACATCCACAAATTCTCCGTTGGCCTGGCCGATGCGTGCGAGCGGCGCGGCGCAGATTTCGTCAGTGAAGCCAGCGTAACGCGCCTCAATCGTGATCGCGACGGTGTCACCGTGCACTTTGAGCGCGACGGCCAAGCACATGAGATGCGCCACGACGCGCTGGTGGTCTGCGCAGGCGTCCACTCGCGGCGCTTTGCCCGCCAATTGGGTGATCGTGTCAACATCTACCCTGTCAAAGGCTATTCCATTACGGTCAATTTGGAAGATGCTAAAAGCCAAGCCGGTGCGCCATGGATGTCGCTCCTCGATGATGAAGCCAAGATCGTGACAAGCCGCCTCGGCAGGAACCGTTTCCGCATCGCAGGCACTGCTGAATTTGCCGGGTACAATCGCGACATCCGCGAAAGCCGCATCCGCCCCTTGGTTGCGTGGTGCGAGCGCTACTTCCCCGATGTTTCCACTGAAAGCGTCGTATCCTGGGCGGGCTTGCGCCCGATGATGCCGGACATGATGCCG
>JBCBHR010000443.1:0-1295 GCA_038525365.1 Pseudomonadota bacterium
TTGGCATTTCTCCTCGATGCGCGCTTCATCGCACTGCATATCGAGGGCGATGAGAAACGACGCGTCTACGAGCAGGCGATGGCGGCGACCGATCCACTGGAGATGCCGGTGCGCTCCTTGCTTCAACAAAAGGTCGCGCCCGTCCATGTCTTCTGGGCGCCATGAAACCCAAATAGCCTGCCGGTCAGCACGAAAAAGCGCCCGGCAACCAGGGAGAACAACGTGACCAACGCAAAGTTTGACGTAAACGCAACTGTTGACGCCGTCACCCAGCGCATCATTGAGCGGTCAAAGCCAAGCCGGGAGATTTACCTCCAGCGCGTGGCTGATCGCGCAAGTCAGGGTCCGAAGCGGTCAACGCTGTCTTGCGGCAACCTCGCCCATGGATTTGCCGCGTGCGGGCCGGACGATAAGGCCAATCTGTCCGGAGACATCGTCGGCAATCTGGGCATCATCACCGCCTACAACGACATGCTGTCGGCGCACCAACCGTTCGAGACGTTCCCGGCGCTGATCCGCGACGCCGCGCGCGAAGCAGGGGGCGTGGCACAGGTGGCAGGCGGTGTTCCGGCGATGTGCGATGGCGTAACCCAAGGCCAAGCGGGCATGGAATTGTCGCTCTTCTCGCGCGACGTGATTGCAATGGCAGCCGCCGTCGGCCTGTCTCACGACATGTTTGACGCCGCCGTATATCTCGGCGTTTGCGACAAGATCGTTCCAGGCCTCACGATTGCTGCGCTGACATTTGGCCATTTGCCGGCAATTTTCGTGCCCGCGGGTCCGATGACAACCGGCATTTCCAACGATGAAAAAGCCAAAGTCCGCCAACTCTACGCGGAGGGTAAAGTCGGCCGCAAGGAACTGCTGGAAAGCGAAAGCGCGGCCTATCACGGCCCGGGCACGTGCACGTTTTACGGCACAGCAAATTCCAACCAGATGCTGATGGAGATCATGGGGCTGCACACCCCGGGCGCATCTTTCGTCAACCCGAACACGCCGCTGCGCGATGCCCTGACCAAGGAAGCATCAAAGCGCGCGCTCGCCATAACAGCGCTCGGCAATGAATTCACGCCGGTTGGCGAGATGATCGACGAGCGCTCCGTGGTCAACGGCGTGGTCGGTCTGCATGCGACAGGCGGCTCGACCAATCATACAATCCACCTGATCGCCATGGCGGCTGCGGCAGGCGTCAAGCTGACGTGGCAGGACATCTCTGAATTGTCGGATGCGACACCGCTGTTGGCGCGCGTCTACCCGAATGGCAAGGCAGACGTAAACCACTTCCAAGCTGCCGG
>JBCBHR010000444.1:0-1292 GCA_038525365.1 Pseudomonadota bacterium
GCGAAGAAACCCGCCGCGTCGTTCACGAAATGCGCGCCGAGCACGACATTATTATGGTTGGGATTGGCACAGCACTCGCCGATGATCCGCTGCTAGATGTTCGCATCGACGGCATGCAACACCGTTCGCCGCACCGTGTGATTGTGGATCGGGATGCGCGCCTGCCGTTAACGTCACAATTGGTGAAAACCGCAGCAGGAATCCAGACATCGGTTGCGACCTGCGATCCGACCGGGGCCAAAGCACAAGCACTGCGCGCGGCAGGTATTGGCGTAATCGCATGCGCCGAACACGATGGCGAAGTCGCATTGCCGGAATTGCTTGAAGACCTAGCGTCCACAGGTGCGCAGTCTGTGTTTCTTGAAGGCGGGGCGCGGCTTGCGCAGTCCTTCCTCGATGATGATCTGGTGGATCAATTGGTGCTTTCACAATCGGAGGTAATCATCGGGGGCGACGGTGTGTCATCCCCGTTGACACCGCAATCGGTCCCGGATCGCTTTGCGCCACGTGGCCAACACCGCTATGGCGGCGACATCCAGTATCGCTATGAACGGAAACGCTGATGTTCACCGGTATTATCACTGACATCGGAACGGTTGAGCGCATAACACCGCTGCCGCAGGGCAAGTTGTTGCGCGTCAATACAGCCTACGATCCAGCCACAATCGATATCGGCGCATCCATTGCTTGCGCCGGCGTATGCCTGACGGTTGTGGCGCGCGCTGACGAGACCTCCAACACCCGGTGGTTTGAAGTGGAGGCGTGGGAAGAGGCATTGCGTCTGACCACCATTGGTTCATGGGCCGAAGGAGAACGCATCAACCTCGAACGTGCCATGAAGGTCGGCGATGAGTATGGCGGGCATATGGTGTCGGGCCATGTGGATGCGACGGCCGAGATCATCGACACGCAGGACGAGGGGGACGCGAAACGGTTTTTCATGCGCGCGCCGACGGACCTCTCACCTTTTATCGCGCCAAAGGGCTCGGTTACGCTCGACGGTACATCGCTCACGGTAAACGGCGTGGAGGGCGATGTCTTCGATGTGCTCCTCATCGCCCACAGCCAGAAGGTGACGACTTGGGGAAACGTGGCGCCGGGTGACAGCGTCAATCTGGAGGTTGATGGTCTCGCCCGCTATGTGAAGCGTTATGTCGACCGGCTTGCGGAACTCCAAAAAGACGCCTAAGCGCCGCCGACAACTGCCGGAGCTATTTCCCATGCCGCATTTTTTGATCGCCGAAGCGCGCTTTTACGATGATTTGTCAGACGCGCTGCTTGCAGGTGCAAAA
>JBCBHR010000445.1:0-1278 GCA_038525365.1 Pseudomonadota bacterium
CCCGGTTCATCCCGTAGACCGGTTTGTCCAAGCGGCGCACGTCCTTCAGCGTCTCAAGCATGAACCCATCACCGCCAAGCGCAACGACAACATCCGCATCTTCCGCTGGGCACTGGCCAAACCTGGCTGTCAATTCGGCAAGCGCCTCACGTGCAATCCGCGCCGTGCTGGCCCGAAAGGAGATTGCTTTTGAAGGGCGCATGGATTCTCTTTTGATTTCGCTTACTTCGGCCCTGTACGATTGCCTGTCATGCGCCGAAAAGCAAGGCGCGCTTTTCGTTGCCGAGACTTCGGTCTATATGCTGTGCCAAACACCCCGAAAGGAGTCGGCGCAATGACCATCACGCATCGTGACAACGGATTTTTCACAGAAAGCCTGGCAAGCCGGGACGCGGAGATTGCCGCAGCCATCCAGTCCGAGCTAGGGCGCCAGCGTGACGAGATCGAACTGATCGCTTCTGAAAACATCGTCAGTCAAGCGGTGATGGAAGCTCAAGGCTCGGTCATGACCAACAAATATGCCGAGGGTTATCCGGGCCGACGCTACTATGGCGGGTGCCAGTTTGTTGACGTGGCAGAAAACCTCGCCATCGAACGTGCGAAGGAGCTGTTTGGCTGCGGTTTTGCAAACGTTCAACCAAACTCGGGAAGCCAAGCCAATCAAGGCGTGTTCACTGCCCTCCTCCAGCCTGGCGACACCATCCTCGGCATGAGCCTTGATGCAGGCGGGCATCTGACCCACGGTGCCAAACCAAACCAGTCGGGCAAGTGGTTCAACGCCGTTCAATACGGCGTGCGTCAGCAGGACTTACAGATTGACTACGACCAGATTGCCGAACTGACGGCCGAACACCAGCCGAAGATGATCATTGCGGGCGGCTCGGCTATTCCCCGGATTATCGACTTTGCGAAGATGCGCGAAATTGCCGACACTGTGGGCGCTTATCTGCTGGCCGACGTCGCTCACTTTGCGGGCCTGATTGCGACGGGCCACTACCCCTCGCCTTTCCCGCATGCCCATGCTGTTACGACGACGACCCACAAGACACTTCGCGGTCCGCGCGGTGGGATGATCCTCACGAATGACGAAGCTATTGCAAAGAAGGTGAACTCGGCAATTTTCCCTGGCATTCAAGGCGGGCCGTTGATGCATGTCATCGCAGGCAAGGCGGTCGCTTTTGGCGAAGCGCTGCGTCCCGAGTTCAAGGTCTACCAAGGCCAGGTCATCAAAAACGCCCAAGCGCTGGCGGATGAATTGATGAAGGGCGGCCTCGACAT
>JBCBHR010000446.1:0-1272 GCA_038525365.1 Pseudomonadota bacterium
CGCAGCGCCTTTCGCATTTGCCATGTTGGGTGCTGCTTATGACCGATTTGTGGGTGTTCGGCTACGCCTCGCTGATGTGGCGACCGGGCTTTCCATTCGTTGAAAAACACCGCGCCATGCTTTTCGGTTATCATCGCGCGTTGTGCATCCGTTCGTGGGAACATCGTGGCACACGAAAACGCCCGGGCCTTGTCATGGGGCTTGATCGTGGTGGGGCCTGTGTCGGCATCGCCTTTCGTGTCGCCGCCAAGGATCGCGACGCGACACTCGCCTATCTGCGGGAGCGCGAATTGATCACAAAGGTCTATCGCGAGCATACCGGGCGGATCATGCTTCCGGGCAACAAACGCATTGATGCCGTCACCTATGTCGCCGACCGAACGCACATTCAGTACGCAGGCAAACTTGACGTGGCGCATGCTGTCGATCAGGTGTGCGGCGCGGTCGGTGGAGCGGGGCCGAACGAGGAATATGTGCTCAACACCGCAGAACATATCCGCGATCTCGGCATCCGCGATCACTGGCTGGAAGAAGTCGAGCGCCATGTGCGTGCCCGCATGTCCGCCAAATAATAGTGACGATCAGACCGTCTCGTGTTGCTGGCGAAGTTCAGCAACACGGCGCTTCGCGTCCGGTGGCAAGTGCGGAGGGTTTGGCCCGTTGGCTGCATTGAGCAAGAGCCGGTCGGCAGCGGCTTCTAGCCGTTCCGACAGTGTGGCCATGAACGTCTCCCGATCAAGACCGGGCTGGATCGGCTCCAGAAACTCCATCTCACACACACCGGGATAGCGCCAGAAACTGCCCTTGGGCCAGAAAAGGCCCGCATTGTGTGCGACGGGCACCACCGGCACATTGGTTGCCGAGTAGAGGTAGGCGATGCCTGACTTGTAGTTTGGCGTCGCGCCCGGCGGGCGTCGTGTGCCTTCCGGATAGATCACCAGCTGACGGCCCTTCGCCATCTCGCGGCGCGCACCCTCATTGACCTTGCGGATTGATTGCTCGCGGTTACCACGGTCAATCGGAATCATGTTCATGCGCGAGACATACCACCCAAAAAGCGGCACCCACATCAATTCACGCTTGAGGATATATACGGGGTCATTCACCCAAGGCAGAAAGCAGAACGTGTCCCACGCCGACTGGTGCTTGGGCGCGATGATCGCACCGGTTTCGGGCAGGTTTTCAATGCCGCGCACTTCAAAGCGCGTGCCGACGATCAGCCGCATAAGACCGGTCGAGATATGCGCCCACCAGTGGACGATCTGCCAAGCA
>JBCBHR010000447.1:0-1232 GCA_038525365.1 Pseudomonadota bacterium
CGTCTTCGACCGATCTCGACCGTCTGTTCGATATCTTGATGGAGCGCGATGCGCATATCGCTGTCGTCGAAGATGAATATGGCGGCACCGCGGGTCTGGTTACCATGGAAGACCTGTTGGAGACGCTGCTCGGCACTGAGATCGTAGACGAGCACGACGAAGCAGCCGACCTGCAGAAATTCGCAAGACAACAGGCAAACCAAAAGCGCTCAGCCGCCGAGGGCTGAACGAAAGCCCGCTCAGTTGAGCCGCGAGATACAGAACTCCACCACTTCCAGAAGTGCGTCCTTGTGCGCCGAGGCCTTCAATGGAGCGAGCGCATCGGTGGCAATGTCGCCGAAATGTCGGGCCCGTTGAACGGTGTCACCGAGCGCATTGTGTTTGGCGATCAGGTCGCGCGCCTCGTCGAGGCGCTCGTCGTCGTTCTTTCCCTTTTCAAGGCACACGCGCCAAAATTCGCGCTCCTCATCGGTGCCGCGGCGGTATGCCAATAGAACAGGAAGCGTGATTTTACCCTCGCGGAAATCATCGCCTGTATTTTTGCCAAGCGAACCCTTGTCGCCGCCATAATCCAGCACGTCGTCCACCAGCTGGAATGCCAGCCCCAAATTCATGCCATAGGACCGCAGCGCCGCGCGTTCCTCATCGCGCGCTCCGGCCACGATGGGGCCAACTTCCGCCGCCGCCGAAAAGAGCGCCGCAGTTTTCGAGCGGATGACGGCCAGGTAGTCATCCTCGGTGGTGGCGAGGTTTTTGGCGGCTGCAAGCTGCATAACCTCACCCTCCGCGATGATAGATGCGGCTGTCGACAGGATGTCGAGTGCGGTGAGCGACCCCACCTCCACCATCATCTTGAAGGCTTGGCCGAGGAGAAAGTCGCCAACGAGAACGCTCGCCTGATTGCCCCAGATCATGCGCGCTGTCGGCTTCGTGCGGCGCATGTCGCTTTCGTCCACGACATCGTCATGCAAGAGCGTTGCCGTGTGCATGAACTCGACACTGGTGGCGAGCTTGACGTGGTGGTCGCCGTCGTAGCCAAACATCTCGGCTGAGGCCAGCGTAAGCATTGGACGCAAGCGCTTGCCACCCGATGAGATCAGATGGTTGGCAACCTCCGGGATCATTTCGACATCGGAGCCTGCCTTGGACAGGATCAACTCATTGACCCGTTCCATGCCGGGTTTGGTCAGATCAACAAGTGGCTGAATGCTGGCTGCGGCCGGTTGGCCGGA
>JBCBHR010000448.1:0-1224 GCA_038525365.1 Pseudomonadota bacterium
CGTCGAGCAGGTCGGGGGCCGTGTCGATGAGTGTCCCGTCGAGGTCGAAGACGGCGGTCATGGGTGTGATCATGGTGATGAATTTCGTCGTGAAAGTCTTGGCAGATGCGGTTTGACTATTGTGCTGCGCATGATAACGCAACGCCCCATGACGGGGTCTGAACAACCAAGCCAGGATGCGATGAAAGAAGCCGCCGGCCGGGCAGCTTTGGAGCGTGTGCGCGACGGCATGAAACTCGGCATCGGCACGGGTTCGACCGCTGAGGCATTTGTGCGCGCGCTCGCGGAAGCCGTGGGCAATGGGTTGTCGGTCGTCGGCGTTCCAACCTCGGAGCGAACTGCAGGGCTTTGCATCGAACTTGGTGTACCCTTGACCACGCTGGATGACACGCCAGCGCTGGATTTGGCCATTGATGGCGCTGACGAAATAGATGAGCATCTCAACCTGATCAAAGGCGGTGGCGGGGCTTTGCTGCGCGAAAAGATTGTTGCCGCGGCAGCACGCGAGATGATCGTGATCGCTGATCAGACCAAGATCGTTGACATGCTTGGCGCATTTCCGCTGCCCATCGAGGTGACGCCCTTCGGTATTGAGGCGACGCGGCGCGCGGTGGGCGATGTGATCGAAGCGCATGGCGGTGCGTCATCACTCACGCTACGCGCGGATCGCGATGAGGTCGCTTTTGTCACCGATGGCGGCCACCACATTCTTGACGCAGCCATGGGCCAGATCAGCGATCCCAAGGCGCTTGACGAGGCGCTTCGCGCCATACCGGGCGTCGTTGAGACAGGCCTGTTTTTAGGCATGGCATCGACGGCCCTCGTCGCAACGCCGACTGGGACACAGACACTGACCGCATCGACCAAGACGACGGCGGCCCATTGAACACGAACACAAAAGACGGGACCATCACATGTTTCGCTTAAGCATCGCAGCCGCTTGCCTTTTCGCCACCACGGCGTTTGCCTCGGCGCAGGACATTTCCGAAACGCATCTGCAAGCTGCCTTTGGCACGCTCAATGCCATCAACGCGACTGACCAGTTCGACGGGATTTTGCCGGGTGTCGCCGAGCGGATCAAAGCGCAATTGATTACCAACAATCCCGACATTGAGCTTGAAATCCTATCAGCCGTTGAAGAAACGGCGCTTGGTATGGTCGCACGGCGCGGCGATCTGGAGCGCGAAGCGGCATTGGCGTATGCCAAGGCGTTCACCGAAGCCG
>JBCBHR010000449.1:0-1013 GCA_038525365.1 Pseudomonadota bacterium
TGGCGCGGGACTTTTGAAAAGAGACGATAGAAATTCTCGGTCGTTTGCGAGGCGAAGTCATCGGGCGGCTCGCCGAAGTGATCCGCAATCACCGCTGCGGTATGCGCGACGTATGACGGTTCATTGCGTTTCCCGCGATGTGGTGGTGGCGCCAGATATGGTGCGTCCGTTTCCACAAGGATCCGCTCACGCGGTAAGCTTTGGGCGATGTCGCGAAGCTCGGTCGACTTCTTGAAGGCCGCAATCCCGGAAAATGACACGTAGCCGCCAAGTTCGACGCCTTGGCGCGCCAACGCTTCACCGCCAGTGAAGCAATGCAGGACGAAGGGGAACGGTCCCTTCCCTTCGGTTTCCTCCGTCAGGATTGCCGCCATATCATCGTCGGCTTCACGCGAGTGGATAACAAGTGGCAGGCCGGAGCGCCGCGCTGCATCTATGTGACGGCGAAAGCCGGTCTCTTGTGCTTCACGCGATGACTTGTCGTAGAAATAGTCAAGACCGGCCTCGCCAATCGCGACGACCCTGTCGTGGTCTGCATGGCGCAGAAGGTCATCGGTGGTGATGTCCGGTTCCTTGTCGGCGTGATGTGGATGGGTCCCAACCGAACAGAAGACATCGTCATACATTTCCGCAATCGCGCGAACACGGTCAAACTGATGCACCTTCGTTGAGATCGTGACCATACGCACAATTCCCGCCGCGCGCGCGCGCGTGACAATGGCATCGCGCTCCGGTTCAAAATCCGGGAAATCCAGGTGGCAATGGCTGTCAACGAGAACGGGCATGGGGGTCAGGCCGCATCCTGCTCGACATAGCGGGGGAACACGCCTTCAGGCTTGGGCAACGCAGTATCTGGCACCAGGCTTTCGCCGAGCGCTGCAAAATCCCGCTTGTCGTCATGCACAGCGACGAGATCGAGCAGCTTTGCGCAGGCGTCCGGCATGACGGGTTGTGCAAGGATTGCAACTTGGCGCACCGTGTCGGCGACCGTGTAGAGCACCTGCGCCATGCGG
>JBCBHR010000450.1:0-879 GCA_038525365.1 Pseudomonadota bacterium
GACTTGGCGCTGATTGGCGTCGGTGGGGTTTCAGATGGCGCGACTGCGGCGCAAAAACTGATGGCTGGCGCCGACCTCGTGCAGCTCTATACGGGCATGATCTACGGCGGGCCGGGGATCATCGGCCATATATGTGATGGCCTTTCCAAGGCGGTCGATGATGTGGGCGTGGACAATGCCGGTGCGTTGACCGGCATCGCCACCGATGAGTGGGCCAACCGGCCGGTGCCGGAAGATTGATCCGTCACCCGCCTGAAAACACCCGCGCAGCCCGGCTTGGCAGAATGGCAAGCATGGTCAGGCCCCGAACAAGCAGCCATGCATTCAGCGCCAGCCATAGCCCGTGGTTACCGAAAAGCGGGATCAGCGCATAAGCGAGAGCAACAAAACACACCAGGGCAATCAGCATGAGATTGCGCATGTCTCGCGACCACGTTGCGCCGATGTAAACACCGTCCATCTGAAACGCGAGCACGCCCGTCAACGCCGTAAACGCGGCCCAGTGGATGTACTCCCGCGCTGACGCCTGTACGTCTGGCGAGGTGGTCATGAAATCGATTAGCAGCGGGCCGAAGGTCACCATGAGGGCGGATGACACGGCGGACATGGCAAACCCAAATCCCGTCGTTCGGCGCACCGTCTGCCAGAACGGAGTTTCAGCACGTGCGCCAATCGCGCGCCCGGCGAGTTGTTCCGAGGCAGACGCCAAACCATCGAGAAAGTACGCCGACAGCAGGAAAAAGTTCAGGAGGATCGCATTGCCTGCAAGCGTGATCTCATCGAACTGTGCGCCGAACCGCGTAAACAGAAAGAACGCAGCAACGAGCGCAAAGGACCGGATCATGATGTCCACATTCACGGACATCAGCTTCATCATCG
>JBCBHR010000451.1:0-577 GCA_038525365.1 Pseudomonadota bacterium
CACTTGGATCGATCGCCGTCACCGGGATCACGTACGTGCCCGGGTTCTGCGGATCGCCACCTTGACTTGCATCAAGCGTTGGCGTTCCGGAGATGACGCCTGTCACCGGGTCAAACACGAGGCCTGGCGGCAAGTCGTTCGGATCGATCGACAAGGTCACCGGGTCCGGGCTATCCGGATCGCCGAAGTACGGCGTCAGATCGAGCGGCGGTTGCGGTGCGCTGTCATCACCCGACTGAACCGGGATGTAATTCTCCGGATCAAGCGGCGGATTGAACGGCGTCTGCGGATCGAACGGAACACCATCCGGTGGATTGTTCGGATCAATCGGCGGCTGGGTCGGATCGACCGGGATTGGGGCGTCATTTACACCCGTCACCGTTTGGACGATCGTCGCCGTGTCCGTTCCACCTTGCCCATCGTCGATGGTGTAGGTGATTTCCGTTGTCGCCGTCTCGCCAACACCGAGCCCGTTGAAGTCATCGCCCGGATCGAACGTGACCGTCCCGTCCGGCTGCACCGTGAATGTGCCGCCGTTGGAACCTGCCACCGGCTGCCCGACATTTGCCGGATCGCC
>JBCBHR010000452.1:0-559 GCA_038525365.1 Pseudomonadota bacterium
GCAGGCGCCCGAGCGGGTGGCGCGCCTAGCGCTGCTTGACACCAATCCACGGGCGGAAACGCCGGAGTTTGGGGCCCGCCGCCAGCCGCAGATCGAGAAGGTCATGGCGGGCGGCCTGCGCGGGGTCATGCGCGATGAGATGAAGCCCAACTATCTCTTCGACGGTCCACGCAAGGCGGCGATCCTTGATCTGTGTATGGCGATGGCAGAACAGCACGGCGCGGCTGCTTTCGTGCGCCAGTCACGCGCCTTGCAAACCCGACCCGATCAGACGGCGACGTTGCGCGCCTACTCCGGCAAAGCGCTCGTCCTGTGCGGGCGCCACGACGCGCTGTGTCCGGTGTCGCGGCACGAAGAAATGGCGGGCTTGTTGGCGAATGCGCGCTTGATGGTCGTGGAAGATGCCGGGCACATGCCGACGCTGGAGCAGCCTGATTTGGTCAACGCGGCGCTTGCTGCCTGGTTGGCGGACTGAATTTCGCGAAATTGCCGCAAAAGAAAAAGGGCCGCGCTGGTGCACGGCCCTTTCTTGATTACTGGATTGAAGATCAGCCTTCGA
>JBCBHR010000453.1:0-546 GCA_038525365.1 Pseudomonadota bacterium
AACGGTCGGGACGCTGTTCGTCGCGGTCGCGGCCAAGATCCGAACGCTTGATGAAGCCCGTCGCGCCGTCGTCGCCGACTTGCACTTCGAGGCCGCCATCGCGCACTTCGAGAACCGTGACGGTGACCGTCTGGTTGCGACGCAGCGCGCTGCTGTCGGCGCCTTCGGCGCTCGGTGCGCCCTTTTCGAGCTGCTTCATGCCAAGGCTAATGCGCTCTTTCTCAACATCGACATCGAGAACGACCGCTTTGACCTCTTCACCCTTGCGGTGAAGCGCCAGCGCGTCTTCGCCCGAGATGCCCCACGCGATATCCGACATGTGGACCATGCCGTCGACATCGCCGTCGAGGCCGATGAACAGACCGAATTCGGTCGCGTTCTTGACTTCGCCGGTAACCTCGGCGCCGACCGGGTGCTTCTCGGCGAACTCGTCCCACGGGTTGCGCTGAGCCTGCTTGAGGCCAAGCGAGATGCGACGCTTGTCGCTGTCCACTTCGAGAACCAGCACGTCGACTTCTTGCGAGGTCGAGACGATCTTGCCCGGGT
>JBCBHR010000454.1:0-429 GCA_038525365.1 Pseudomonadota bacterium
CTCCGATCTGGTGTTATTTTTGGTACGTTTTTTGTCTATTTTTTGTCATTTTTCTTAAATGTGCTCCCCCACCCCAGTGGACCGGCTTCAGCCGCCGTAGCAGTGCCAACAGCCGTGAATGCTGACAGCCGGTGCACCCTAGCCGGTGGTTGGCGAAGCCACGAGAGCTCCAGCCTCTTTCATTCATTGCCGAGCGCTGTGTGAGGAAAGTCGGTAGGTAGGAGCCTCTTTCAATCTTCGCATGCGAGCGCGCGAAGCGCGCGAGCCCGAACCAGCCGGATCGCGAAAGCCGTGTGAGAAAAGCCGGTGCAGCCAAGCTGGTGGGGTTCCAGCCTCTTTCGCTCTTCGCTGCCGACCTCCTACTCCCCTAGTTGTGAAATGAAATGAAATGAAATGATGAAATGATGATGATCCATTTTTGGAGATCGT
>JBCBHR010000455.1:0-523 GCA_038525365.1 Pseudomonadota bacterium
GGCCTTCGACGTCCCGGTTGGCAGAAAACACATTCATGGCCGGCGATCCGATGAATTCAGCGACGAATTTTGAGACCGGCTTGTGGTACAAATCCATCGGACTTCCGACCTGCTCCACGCGCCCGCTATTAAGCACCACGATTTTATCCGCCATGGTCATGGCTTCCACCTGGTCGTGGGTCACGTAAATCATGGTCGCTTTGAGCACCTTGTGTAGCCCCTCCAGTTCGACACGCATTTGTACCCGCAGCTTGGCGTCGAGGTTCGAGAGCGGCTCATCAAACAGAAACACGCTCGGGCGCCGCACGATGGCCCGCCCCATGGCAACACGCTGGCGTTGGCCGCCGGACAGGTCACTAGGACGCCTGTGCAGATAGGGCTCGAGTTGCAGAAGTTGCGCAGCCTCCCGAACACGGGACTCGATTTCGTCTTTCGGTGTCCCTGCGATCTTCAGTCCGTACCCCATGTTCTGCTTTACGCTCATGTGCGGATAGAGCGCGTAGTTCTGGAACACCATCGCGAT
>JBCBHR010000456.1:0-522 GCA_038525365.1 Pseudomonadota bacterium
TTCTTCCCCCCTCATTATCAATCACCACCTCATCCAGATAGCTATCCGTCGCCCCACAAAATTCACAAGGCTTGTCCCACCGTTCCACCTCAAACGGATGATCCTCAAAATCCAAACTCTTCACCCGCGTATACGGCGGCACCGCATAAAGTCTCTTTTCACGCCCCGCCCCAAACAGCTGCAACGCCGGAGACATATCCAGCTTCGGATTATCAAACCGAGGAATCGGACTGGGCCGCATCATATATCGTTCATTCACCATCACCGGATAGTCATACGCCGTCGCAATATGCCCATAGCGCGTAATATCCTCATATAGCCGCACATACATCGAGCCATACTCTTCCAGCGCATGCATCTTCCGCGTCTCCGGCTCAGAAGGTTCAATCCACCGCAGCGGCTCCGGAATCGGCACCTGATACACCATTACCTGCCCTTCTGCCAAAGGTGTCTCTGGAATTCGATGCCGCGTCTGAATCAACGTCGCGTCTGTTGTTTTCTCCGTCGTCTCCACACCGCACA
>JBCBHR010000457.1:0-522 GCA_038525365.1 Pseudomonadota bacterium
GGCGATGGTTTTTCAGAGCTACGCGCTTTATCCGCATCTGACCGTGGCGCAAAACATGATGACGCCGCTGCGCATGCGTGATCTGGATCGGGCGGGGCGCTTGCCCCTGATCGGGCCGCTGGTCGCGCGTGCTGCGCATCGCAAGATGCGGGACCAGGTGGCGGAGGTGGCCGAGACGCTGCAGATCACGCCTCTGCTGGACCGCAAACCGGGGCAATTGTCTGGCGGACAGCGGCAGCGCGTGGCGCTGGGGCGGGCGATGGTGCGCGCGCCGGTGGCCTTTCTGATGGACGAGCCGTTGTCGAACCTGGATGCCGCGCTGCGCGTTCACATGCGTGCCGAACTCAGCGAGCTGCACCGCCGCCTGCAAGCGACCTTTGTCTACGTCACGCACGATCAGGCCGAGGCGCTGACCATGTCGGACCGCATGGCCGTGATGATGCACGGTGATATCCTGCAGGTCGGTCCGCCAAATGACATCTACCTGAACCCCGCGTCGCTGGATGTGGCGCGGTTCATTGG
>JBCBHR010000458.1:0-506 GCA_038525365.1 Pseudomonadota bacterium
TTGCCGAAAACTTCGATCCTTCTCCGCGTTTGTGTTGGGCAATCCGCTCGGCAAGGCTCGTTGTCACCCCCGTATAAAGTGTGCCGTTCCGCTTTGATGCGAGGATGTAGACATAGCCGGGCATGGGTGAATTCTATTTTGTTGGTTTGGTGTGTCCATTCGACTTCACGGAATGGGTCCCGGGTCGGCCTTCAGCCGCCCGGGATGACTAGATGGAGGGCATTGTCTCCCGACGTTTAGTCATCCCGGCCAAGCGAAGCGCAGAGCCCATCGACCGGCAGGCAATTACGCAGCAAATGCTGAGAGGTGGGACCCATTCCGTGACGTGGATGATTGCGTTGCGCAGATTGGTGCCGCCCCTCGCCCTTCGACAGGCTCAGGGTGAGGGGCTTTGGCGACCTTGCCTGCAAAAAACTTATCGACCGCCCCCATCCATCCGCCATCATTCTCCCCATCCGCCTCACGAAGAACCCCGGCTTTGCGCAAACCGGCAATTTTGGGGAGGC
>JBCBHR010000459.1:0-504 GCA_038525365.1 Pseudomonadota bacterium
CGTAGGCAAAACCGGATTCAGCAGCAATCTTCATTTCCAGCATTTCAAGCACGGCACTGTCGAGCCGCGCCTGCATTTCCGCATCCACGCCTGCATCGGCAGCGGCGACAAGCGAGGCTAGCGATTCACCCGACACAATCGAGCCATCGACCCGCGTGTAGCTGCCGAGATAGACGTTGCGGATCCCCACAGCGTTGTAGAAATGGTCGTTGTGGGTGTTGTCGGCAAAGCAGGAATGCTCTTCTTCCGGGTCGTTCAGCATCACGCCCAGGCGCATGCGCTCGCCCGCGGTTTCACCGTATGACAGCGAGCCCATCCCGGTCAGGATCGTGCTGATCCCTGCAGTTTCGTCTGCGGTCAGTTGGGCGCGGGCGTCCCCACCGTCCTGCCATTGCGCCACCATCCAGTCCAGGTCGGACACCAGCAGCTCCGTTGCAGCTGTCAGATATTGGGCGCGGCGGTCGCAGTGCCCGCCTGTGCAGGCCTCCCCTTGGGCATAGTCCG